>DAOVZP010000191.1 GCA_030635045.1 Bacteroidota bacterium
AATTTCATCGTAATCGCGCTCAGCTTTGAGCTTTTCAATGCATCTTGCAATAGGTTCAATGCGTATCACCATCCCGGCTCCACCCCCGAAAGCATAATCATCCACGCTGCGGTGTTTATCCGTAGTATAATCCCGAAGATCATGCAGTTGTATATCCGCCAATCCTTTATCAATGGCTCGTTTTATTATTGAATGGCCGAAAGGGCCTGTGAACATGTCCGGGAAAATACTGATGATATCGATGCGCATAGAAAAAGTTTTGAGTGTTCCACCTACGCTAAAGCTTTGGCGGGCAAGGTTAAATTTTAAGTCAATTTTTAATCAAAATCATTCTTATTCTGATAACAAGAAATCTTTTTATTCCATTTAGTCTGGCATATGCCATACCACAGAATTAAACATCCAGATACCAGCAGTTGCTGCAAACATGAATAAGACAAATACATTAAATTCGGGATAAAAGTAGGAAATAAAAAAAGGACTGTGCAAAAAGCAGACGGGAAAAGCACAGTCCTTAACCAAATCTTATAACTTAATCAAAAAGCTGATGTAAAAATACAATCATCCATCGACATAAAGCAAGTTATCTACCTCACAAATACTATACATCAGGCACTGAACAAAAAAGACGGGACAAATGTTAATTATATGTCTTTAATAATGAATGATTTATAATAGGTCCGATTTTTGTTTTATTTTACTAATTTTGCAGCCCCGGCATTTATAAATGGGCAATAATATTCATCTTCATCCAAATATAACTAAATGAAACGAATTAGCATACTTCTTTCAACCTTCCTTGCGATAGGTTTGTTTGCAAGCGCTCAGATAGCACCTGATAAGTATTACGTACAATTTACCGACAAGGACAATTCTCCGTATTCGCTGGGGAACCCTTTGGAATATCTGTCGCAGCGTTCTGTTGACAGGAGGACAACTTTCAATATCCCTATCGATATGAAGGATATTCCGGTTAACCCGCAATACTTACAGGGGGTAAAGGATGCCGGAGCAAGCATCATCAATCCCACGAAATGGCTGAACGGTGTGACGATATACACTACTGATGCATTTGTGGTTGCAGCCATCGAGGCCCTGCCATATGTACAAAGCATTGCTAAGTCACCGGTAAAACCCGGGAATACCGAAGTTGAAAAAACTTTTTTTGCTAACGAATCCTATGGGGTCGCGCCGGCAAGCGGTACAACAATGAAGAGTGTGTCTGGGTATGATTATGGTCCATCCTATAGCCAGATCAGCATGCTCAAAGGTGATCAGATGCATGAACTGGGTTACACAGGAAAGGGAATAGTTATAGCTGTGCTTGATGCCGGATATAACAATGCCGATGAACTGCCTGTGTTCGACTCATTATGGAATAACGGACAGATACTGGGTACACGTGATTTTGTCGATGGAGGTGAAATTACTTTCAACAAGCATTCTCATGGCACCATGGTCCTATCTACCATGGGAGGGAATTATCCCGGTGAGATAGTGGGAACGGCTCCGGATGCTTCGTATTACCTGTTACGCACAGAAGATGGTTCCTCTGAGCTTATTATCGAAGAGTATAACTGGGTGTCGGGTGCTGAATACGCCGACAGCCTTGGTGCAGATGTACTGAACACATCCCTCGGATACAGCGATTTTCCTGATGATCCTTCGCAAAACCATACTTATGAGGATATGGATGGCAATACTACCCCTATCACGATCGGGGCGGACATTGCAGCCAGCAGGGGGATGATTGTTGTAAACAGTGCCGGAAACTCCGGAAGTTCAGCATGGTATTATATCACGGCACCTGCTGATGGCGACAGCGTATTTACCATAGGTGCGGTTAATTCCCAGGGCGTACCGGCCAGTTTCACCAGTCACGGGCCAACCTACGACGGCCGGATAAAACCAAATGTGGCCGCGCAGGGCGAAGGTGCATATTTTGCTAATACTGATGGAAGCTTTATATTCGGTAACGGAACTTCTTTCTCATCACCTATAATTGCAGGGATGATGGCATGCCTGTGGCAGGCAAACCCCGACATGAGCAATATGGATCTCATCAATGCTGTACAGGCCAGCGGATCCCTGGCAGATAACCCTGATAACACTATTGGATATGGCATTCCTGATTTTATGGCGGCGCATATTCTTACAGTGACCGAAAATAATGATGAGATAGTGTTCACCCGGATGAATTTATTTCCCAATCCATTTACTTCCTACTTTGTATTGAATGTCAGCTCGGAGGTGAATGCCGGCGCACGAATGGTAGTTGTTGATATGACAGGAAGGATGGTGTTTGAAAATGACTATCTGATCTCGCAGGGGATGAACAATATCCGTGTTACTGCACTGGATAATATCCCGGCAGGCATTTATTTTCTGAGACTTGAGAGTGGAAGCTCTGTGATCACTACCAAATTGATCAGGCAGTAGGCCAATTATAATTTCAGTCCTTCAACGATCCGTTCTATCCTTTTCTCAAGTTCGGATCGGACATTTTCATAATCTTTAATATCATTCAGTTCTGCTTTTACACCAAAGTAGAACTTTATCTTTGGTTCTGTACCTGATGGCCGCATACTGATCTTGCTGCCATCCTCGAGGAAGAATTGCAGTACGTTTGATTTCGGGAGGCAGATCTTCGTTTCAGTGCCATTCAGAATATCCTTTGCAATGGATGAGTCATAGTCTTTGATCATGACCACCCTGCTGTTGTTGATCATGGCAGGAGGGCTGTTCCTGAAGCCTTCCATGATCTTGCTGATCTCTTCAGCGCCGGATATGCCTTTCTTTACTACGGCAATGAGGCTCTCGTAATAGAAACCAAATTCAAGGTAAATGTCAAGCAGGATATCGAAAATAGTTTTTCCCTGTGAGGCAGCCCAGGCAGCTGCTTCGGCGATCATGGCACAGGAGCTGACTGCGTCCTTGTCCCTGACAAATTGCCCTATCATATATCCGTAGCTTTCTTCGCCTCCGGCAATAAAGGTCTTGCTATCTTCATTTTTTCTGATGATGTCGGCTATCCATTTGAAGCCTGTCAGCACATCATAGCTTTCTATACCGTACCTGTCTGCCAGGTCGATGAGCAATTCAGTGGTTACGATGGTCTTGATCATGTACTCTTTCCCGGTGATCTTGCCATTTTCCTTCCATTTACGGAAGATGTAGTACAACAATACCGCGGCAGTCTGGTTGCCGTTAAGCAGGATGAATTTGCCATGGTTATCCTTTACAGCGATACCGACGCGGTCGGCATCAGGGTCGGTGGCCATCACCAGTGAGGCACCCTCAGCCTCTGCTTTTTTTATGGCCATTTCAAGGGCAGAGGATTCTTCAGGGTTTGGCGACTTCACTGTTGGGAAATTTCCGTCAGGTGCGGCCTGTTCTTCCACCAGGCTGATGTTGGTGAAGCCAAAGTTCTTGAGGCACCATGGCACCATGGTGGCACCGGTTCCGTGCAGCGGTGTATAAACGATGGGGATATCATGGTGCTGCCTGATGATCTCAGGACTGAGAGATAATTTCTTAAGCAGGTCCAGGTACAGGATATCCGTTTCCTCGCCAATGATCTGAATGAGTTCTTCCCTGCCTTCAAACTTCACATCATCGAAGGAAGTGATCTTCCTTACTTCATCGATCACATTCTTGTCGTGGGGAGGGATGAGCTGGGCACCATCGTCCCAATATGCTTTATATCCATTGTATTCTTTCGGGTTATGAGATGCGGTGACCACCACGCCGCTCTGGCATCCGTAATGCCTGATAGCGAAAGATAATTCAGGTGTAGGCCGTAATGCGTCAAAAAGGTAAACCTTGATGTCATTGGCCGAGAATACTTCCGCCGTAATACGCGCAAATTCAGGGCTGTTGTTCCTGGAGTCATATGCGATTGCGGCCTTGATCTGCTTCTTGTCTCCGTATACTTTCTTCAGGTAATTGGCGAGTCCCTGGGTTGCCATGCCCACGGTATATTTGTTCATCCTGTTCGTGCCAACCCCCATGATGCCGCGCAATCCGCCGGTGCCAAACTCCAGGTCGCGATAAAATGATTCAGTCAATTCCAGGGGATTTTTCTCCATCATGTTCCTGATAGCTTCTTTGCTTTCTGCATCAATGTTCCCGTTCAGCCAGGCATTGGCATTCTTCATTACCTTTTCGTTGATATCGCTCATTCTATTCTTCTTTTTTTTAGTTCTTTAATGCATTTTTTTAAAGACTCCTGCCATTCAGGGATGTCTATGTTGAATTCCTTTTTGATCTTGCTTTTGTCGAGCAGGCTGTATGCCGGCCTTGCAGCCTTTGAAGCCCCATACTCCTCAGTAGTGACCGGGATGACCTTACAATTAAGCCCAGAGTATTCGATGATGGCAGCAGCGAACCCGGCCCAGCTGGTGAGGCCTTCGTTTGAATAATTATATGTCCTGATCCCATTGAAATTATTTACTTTATCCAGAATAGTAAAAATGGCATCAGCCAGGTCACCGGCATATGTAGGTGTTCCCTGCTGGTCGCTTACCACCCTGAGTTCATCCCTTTCAAGGGCAAGTTTCCTAATGGTTTTTACGAAGTTGTGGGCATATTCGGAGTAAAGCCACGAGGTCCTGATGATGGCGGCGTTCGGGCGGGCGGTGTGGATGGCCTGTTC
>DAOVZP010000098.1 GCA_030635045.1 Bacteroidota bacterium
ATCCAGAATTCTTCATAACTCGAATCCTGTAGCAGAGGTTTGAAAAGTGTATATACATCTCTGCTGCATGATACCTTTTTTCGGGTAAGGCTCTCTTCGGAACCTGAGCGGTTGGCCAGCTCCAGGGCAGCGATCAGGGTAACAGCCTTTGCTTGGCCAATGCCTTTGTGCCTGGTAAGGTCGGCAACGGAAAGGCGCGATAGTTCTTTCAACTTTCCTGCACTCTTATCAAGTATGCGTTTAGATAATTCTACCGCTGAATATTCCCTGGTTCCCGTGCCCAGTAAAATAGCGATAAGTTCAGCATTGCTGAGGGCACGTTTGCCCTTGGCCTGTAGTTTTTCACGCGGGCGGTCATCTTCAGCCCAGAGCCTGATAGGTATGTTTTTTTGATAGTCAGTCATAGTTCCTCCTGACTATTAATACCCAAAAACAAAAAAAGTCCCACCTTTAACAGGTGAGACTTTTCAAGAAAATATATTTTTTACTACATAGAGTTGACGTGCCTGGTTAACTTTGATTTGAGGTTTGCAGCCTTATTCTTGTGGATTATAGACCTTCGTGCAACCTTATCAATAAGGGACATGATGCCCGGAAGTTTTTCTTCTGCTACTTTCTTATCATCCAATGCTCTGAACTGCCGTACGGCATTTCTCATGGACTTGCCATAGAAACGGTTATGGACCCTTCTTTTCTCAGTTTGCCTGATCCTCTTTATCGCTGATTTGTGATTAGCCATAGGTTCTAAATTATTCTTTTTGTGTTAATCCCATTCAAATGGGGGTGCAAAGATAAATATAATTCTGTAAATCAAAAAATTTTATACAAAAATTATATGTAGCGCATTGACAACCTCAATACTTCAGGCTTTTCATTTTTGCGATCAGCTAATGTCCTCTCAAAAACTCTACCATTTGCAATAAATGGCAATTTATTGTATATTAGTCTTCCTTTTGAAATTCGTAACCTTTATAAACTAAAACCAAATAATCATGAATGCACATCTGAAAATCTTTTTAAGCATCTTTTTAATGATGCCACTTATTACTTTTTCACAAAATTGTGTTGACTTTGAATCGCAAGCTGTCGGAACACAATATGGCAATGGGATCAATTCAATCGGTGATGAGATCTTTACCGAGAATGATATCCCCGTCACGGTTGAATACTTTGAATGGATCGGTGGCGGCGGTACTTTTGGCAACTGTTATATCATGGATGGCACAGCAAGCTTTGGCACCGGTCATGCCATGGGGACCAACAACATTAACCTGGGGTTTGATTTCGGCAACCTGGGATATGACCCGAACCGGGTTACATTTGATTTCGTTGATCAGGGAGGTGAGGAAAATATTTCAGTGAATGGTGAACCTATTTTTGTTGGTGAACTAAACATGGCACCAATGCCACCAGGAATCACCATGATCATTTCGAATATGGGTAGCTTTATGAGAGCAACACTTTATGGACCGGTATTATCGCTGGTCGTTGGCGGACAGGAGTTCAGCCTTGATAATATTTGTGCATTCATTGTGGAAGATCCCAGTGAATGTGTCGACTTCGAATTGTTACCCATGGGAGAGGAATATGGTAACGGACACAATCTCCAGGGCGAGGTGATCTTTACCGAGAATAGTATCGATGTAAGCGTTGAGTATTTCCTGTGGACTGGCGGCGGTGGTACCTTTGGTACATGTAATGTGATTGATGGCACCCCTTATTTCAATACAGGCCAGGCCATGTGGACCAATAACATCAACCTGAAATTTGATTTTACAAACTATATATATACAGTGAACAAGGTCTCATTCGATTATGTCGACAGTGGTGGGAATGAGAACTTCTCCCTGAATGGATTACCTGTTTTTGCAGGCGAAATTGAAGATTGGATGCTTCCACCACAATTTACACTGGGAATTACCGATATGGGGACCTACTACCATTGTGAAATCTCAGGAAATGCTGTGATTACATCATTCCTGGTTGGCGGACAGGAATATGCTATAGATAATATTTGTGCCGGCTTTATCAATGATCCGTCCGAGTGTGTTGATTTTGAATACCTGGCCCTTGGTGCTGAGTTTGGCGATGGGGTTAATCCTATTGGAGCAGAGATCTTTAATGAGGATGATATTCCTGTTTTTGTTGAATACTTCGAATGGATCGGTGGAGGTACTTTCGGTAATTGCTGGGTGATCGATGGGAATCCTACCTATGGCACTGGCCATGCCATGTGGACAAGCAATATTAACCTGAGGTTTGATTTTACGGGATTAAGCTATAATCCAAATGCAGTGGTGTTTGATTTTGCTGACTACGGAGGTAACGAGAATATTGGTGTGAACGGACATCCACTCTTTATAGGAGAACTGTCGGCTGCTGTATTGCCGGCCGGCTTTTCGATCAATATTGTTCATATGCTTGAATATGATCAGGCAATAGTTATATGTGAAACTGGCGATTTATGGGAACTTGTTATTGGTGGTCAGGAATTTACGATTGATAATATTTGTCCGACATTTTTGGAGAATATTGAAGAGCCCGGAAATAATGCATATGCTGCTTCGCTGGGACTGAACTATCCAAACCCATTTACCGGGCATACGGCCATTCCATTTGATGTTAAGGAAAGCACCCATGTAGTAGTTACGGTTTATGATCACCTGGGCAAGCAAATCGCTGTACTGGCAGATGCTGAATACAAAATTGGTGTGTACACAGTAAACTGGGATGCCGGGAACGTAAGCAATGGTATCTATTTCTACCAGCTGAGAACAGGCAAGGATTTGCAGACCAGGAAGATGATGCTGAACAAGTAGGAAGAGTATCGGGTATCGAATATCGAGTATCAAGTATCGAGTATCAAGTATCGAATATTAATACGTAACACTATATCTATGTCAAAATTTGCAGATATCCATTGCCACCCGGGCTTGCATCCATTTGCGTACGATCACGTCGGGAAGAAGAAGAACAAGAATGTATGGGATTATGACCCTCCGAAGCCTAAGCAACGGAAGAGTAAGTTTCCGGAATATACGCAGTCCGACTTCAGGACCCTGGCCAGGGGCGGGGTGAAACTGGCTTACATATCCATTTATCCGATTGAGCAGGGTTGGTTCAGTCCAAAATTCCTTGGGGAGGGGGATGTGGCCGATCTCCTGGCCAGGGTAATCTCAAAGCTTCCTATCAAGTTCGTGAATGAAGTCCAAAGCGACACATTTAAGTATTATGATTTCTTCTTTGATGAATACCACTTCCTCGACAGAGAGGATACGATGCCTCATGACGTGGAAGGGGAAGTATACAGGTACATCATCCTGAAACCGGGTGATGATATAGATGATATTCTATCACAAGAGAATACTATTGGCGTGATAATGAGTGTTGAGGGAGCGCAGTCGTTCATCCCTGCCAATGCTGATGAGATCAACAGGGGTGACTTCGATATTGACCAGGTAATCACCAACATTGAAGCGATCAAGTCATGGGATCACCCACCATTCTTTGTTTCTTTGTCGCACCACTTCTACAATGGGTTCTGTGGTCATGCCAGGAGCTTTCCCGGGATAGCCAGCAAGGTGCTTGATCAAAGCATTGGCATGAACCAGCCCCTGAATGACAATGGCAGGAAGTTGATCAACTGCTTCCTTGGCATTAACGATTTTGAAGGGAATGGACAACGAATACTCATCGATACCAAGCACATGAGCGTTGAAGCCCGCCGGGAATACTATGATATCGTACGGCTTTGTAATACAGGAAAGGAAGACCCTGACAAGATTCCCATTGTGGTCAGCCATACGGGCTATTCAGGCAATGCAAGCCTGGAAGATGCAATAGAACCGGATGATACGGATGATAAGTATGAAGCCTCAGGAACCTTTAATAACTGGAGCATCAATCTCTTTGATGATGAGATCATTGAGGTTTTTAACTCTAACGGGATCATCGGATTGAATTTTGATGAAAGGATCTTATCAGGCCATAGGGTAATGGAGGAATATAAGGATAAGTTCAGTAAAAAGGATATCAAAAAAAGAACTCCAGAGATCATGAGGTTCTGGGCACAACAAATGCTCAATAATCTGCTGGGCATTGTAAAGGCTGTTGTAAATTCGGGACAGGTGGCCGATGCCGATAAAGTGAAAGCATGGGATATGCTATCCATTGGCACCGACTTTGACGGAATGATCAATCCTGAAGATGCTTTTATCACTTCCGAAGAGTTTGTTGATTTCAGGCTTTTGCTTGAAGAACTAATGCCATTGCAGGACGAAATGGTCGAATTGCTGCAAGGCCTGCCGGTTGAAGAAGCCCTCGACAAACTCATGTATGATAATGCATATAATTTTGCTAAAATGCACTATATGAATTCATAATTAAACTTCTGAAAGATATGGACAAGATCCTGAAAATAGCAATAGCAGAGCTGGGACAGAAAGAGATTTCCGGACCCCAGGATAATCCCACGATCGTTAACTATGCCAAAGAGGCCGGTTTCGACTGGGTGAATGACGACGAAACACCCTGGTGCAGCATCTTTGTAAATTGGGTTGCAAAAAAGGCCGGGCTCAAAGACAACGGGAAGGCAAACGCCCGTTCCTGGCTGTTGGAGGGAATGAATGTTGACACTTCCCCGGAACCGGGAGATGTTGTCATATTCTGGCGTGAAAGTCCGGATTCGTGGCTGGGCCATGTTGGGTTCTTCCTGGGGTTTTCCATTGATGGCGAAAGGGTATACTGCCTGGGTGGTAACCAGGGCAACCAGGTTTCTGTGTCAGCATATTCTTTTGAGAATGTGTTAGGGTTCAGGCGACTGATGTCCTCGGGAATAATTGCCTTGCCCGATCCAATCCTGCAAAAAGGTGATAAAGGCAATGCTGTGAAAGATCTGCAGAATGCATTAAAAGCAGCAAATATTGATTGCGGCACCAGTGACGGTGATTTCGGTGGGATGACAGAAGATGCATTGAAACTGCTCCAGTCTATGAAAACAGGGCTTGTTGTCGATGGCGTGTATAATGAAGAAACTAAGGACTTCCTGTTCCAAACCCTGAATGCCTGATATGCCTGTAGTATAATTGTGAGTTAAATTCAGGGAATCAAAGGGTTACCTTTTCCGTAAATAGGGAATTAATAGATGTATTAAGCCGGCATCATATCATTGCATGACCTATTTCTGCAGTAGAAATATTATTGCTCTGAATGATCCTTATTCGCAGGCCATTTTAATTCTTTAAATCAGGCACCATGAAGATTGCTATTCGAGGATTTAAGGATGTTACGATCATCGAACAGGAAGACATCCTTTATTGCAAAGCAGACGGCAGGTATACACAGATTTTTACCGGAAAGGACAAATCGATTTTAACATCCCGATTGCTCAAGGAAATAGAATCGGCACTGTCAAAACAGTATTTCTGCAGGATACATCATTCCTACCTTATAAACCTGAATCACATTACGGGTATCAGGAATCAGAAGAAATTAATCCTGAAAGATAATATCGAGATCCCGATCGCTAAACGAAGAAATAAGTTTTTGTTCAGCAGCATTGCAAATTTTAATATAGATTTCGTATAAGTTGATGAATCAAGCCGGAAAACATATGGACCCTCCCGATTATTACCGATTATCTCCCACTTATTACATAGGGGACTCCAGCTATGACATCATGCCATTAATCCTTGATAATTCCGCTTTTGATCAGTATTTTTAGTGTATGGGACAGGGAGAAGTACCTGTATTGAACCACAGGAAAAGCAGCGGTTTTTCAGAGTAACTTTTATCTGTTCCCAGGGCAAAACCAAACGATAACCTATTAAAGCTTTTTTATTCATTTAAAAAAAAACAAAATCATGGAAAAAGAAACTTCCGTTGAGCGCAAGCTTGTTGAGAAGAAGCCAAGGCGTTTCGACCTCGCACATCTAATCAAATGGATCGTCCTTATCATTCTGGTGGTCCTGGTTATTATTCAATTGTATTCCGGGGAGATGCACAAGCTCTCAAGAGCTGATACATTCTCATGGATAATCCTTTTTATTAAGCTGCTGCTGATCGCTGTGATCATCATCCTTATGCGTGTGCAGCGTTGTCTCAAGTGTAAGATCATCGAACCTGATGGCTGTACACCCGAACTATCTGACATGAGTAAAGGTTTGTATGTAGAAGTTAAGGGTAGTGCATCAGGATCGTACTTCAGCCATTATACGCTAGGCATTAATTTGGGTGGCAGCCCGCAAACCGCTACGATTGAATATCCCGGTGGCGGGGGCAGTGGAAGCAGCCCTGTAGTGAATGGGCATCTTGGAAAGATCTTTACAACTTCTCTTATGGATGGAGCCTATGAGGTAGTGCTTACAGTTTATCCCTATGGCTCAGGTTCCCCTAAGATCTGCAAAAAGACATTTACACTGCTGAAAGCGATAGTATACATCAGCCGGGTTGCAGGGGTCTCGGCCCTGA
>DAOVZP010000090.1 GCA_030635045.1 Bacteroidota bacterium
GATGAGGATGTCCCTAATCCGTTTCGGCCGTAAAGGCTTTGATGATCTTCGTCATCCTGGGTTCTGCAATACTGGCTGCATCAATAACATCGTCATGGGTGATATCCACGATCTTACCTTCAACGCCCAGGTCGGATATTACCGAGAAAGCGAGGCATGGAAGTCCTGCCTGCCTGGCAACTATCACTTCCGGAACTGTTGACATGCCCACCGAATCGCCACCAATTATTCGAACGTACTTGTACTCGGCCGGTGTTTCGAATGTGGGGCCTGTAACCGCTGCATAAACACCTGTGCGGTATTTAATGCCCAGCCTGTCGGCAATGCCTTGTGCTTTTTCACGTAATGAGTGGTCATAGGGTTCGCTCATGTCAGGGAAGCGTGGGCCCAGGGCAGCATCATTAGGGCCAATAAGCGGATTGTTTCCCATGAGGTTAATATGGTCTTCAATAAACATCACATCTCCTACCGAGAAATCGGGATTCAGCCCGCCACTGGCATTGGACAGGATGAGGATGCGTATGCCAAGTTCCTTGAATACCCTTATGGGAAAGGTAACCTCCTGCATGCTGTAGCCTTCATAAAAGTGAAATCGTCCCTGCAGGGCAACAACTTTTTTACCACTGAGCTCGCCGAAGATGAGCTTTCCCTGATGCCCCTTCACCGTTGAAACCGGAAAGTTGGGGATCTTTTCATATTCGATAATATGTTCGGCTTTGATCTCGTTTACAAGGCCGCCAAGGCCTGTACCCAGGATGATCCCGTATTCAGGGGTAAAGCCGGTTTTATTCTTTAGAAAATTGCTGGTTTCCTGTATCTTTTTCAACATTCTCGCGGATTTGGTCGTCAAAGATAATACTATCTCCGTTACAGAACTCGAACTTTATCGGAATATAGAATACAGGCATGTCCTTGATCACCTCGCTCAGGACCGACTTGTCGAGCCGCATGGCATCTTTTTCTGTAGTAAAGATGATCTTGTTGCGGGTGAACATATTGTCAAAATTTGATTTTATCTTCTCAAGGTCATTAAGGGTGTACTTATGATGGTCCATGAAATCCATCACATGAAGCTCGTGGCACATGTTCCGGAGGTGCTCCTGGAGGGGGTATGAATTGGCAACTCCGGAAAACAGTAATATGGTATTGTACCTTTCTTTCAGCAGGCCTTCATTCTTTTTGCAAATTGGTATGGGTTTCCCATAGCTGATGTAGGAGAATAATAATTTTTGGTGGATCCTGGGCTTGATCAGTGATGTGATCCTTCTCCTGGTGATGGGTGAAAGCACCCCGGGGACCTTTGTCACAATAATGATATCTGCCCTTTTTGATGCTGACCTGAATTCACGCAGGGTCCCTGAAGGGATGAGATAGTCATTGACGAACAGCTTGTGAAAATCAGTAAGAAGGATTGAAAACCCTGGCTTTACATAGCGGTGCTGATATGCGTCATCAAGAAGCACTACATCCAGGTCGGGAAAATTCTTGAGCAGCTTCTTTATGCCTTTTCTTCTTCTTTCATGTACAGCTACCTCAATATCTTTAAACTTTGTTTTGTATTGCAATGGCTCATCACCGATCTCTTCAAAGGTAGATTTTTTATTTGCCAGCACATAGCCTTTCGTATTACGCTTGTATCCCCTGCTGAGTGTAGCTACTTTTCTGTCCTTGCCCAGGAGCCTGATCAGGTATTCAACCATGGGGGTTTTGCCGGTGCCTCCGTAGGAGAGGTTCCCGACTGAGATCACAGAAATAGGAAATGACTCAGAAGGCAGTATCTTCCAATCAAAAAGCTTCCCGCGGAAAGCCATGACCAGTCCGTATATACAGGCGAATGGGAATAAGATTACGCGCAGAAAATCCATCATTGTATGATGCGAATTAAATAAAACTGCAAATGAAAATAACATTATCGATTGTTCAATTTGCAGCGTATCGCAACGTATTTTTACCAAATATAAACGAATAATAAGGATTTTGCAATTATTAAACCCTATTTTTCAGGATATCACTTATCGAAATACGAATATTTACCGATAAAGATGGAAATTAACGTATTTTTGATCATCAAGAGATATTCCTATGAAGATAAATGATCTTACTTCTTACCTTGAGGCACTGGCTCCCATGAGTTTGCAGGAGTCGTATGATAATTCGGGACTGCTGATCGGGGATGCCGGAGCAGAGATTAATAATGCACTGATCTGCCTCGATCTTACGATGGCAGTGCTCGAAGAAGCTATGTGTGTTGTATATGGTAAGAATATTTCACACTAGTTGCTGATCTTTTCAGGCTTGAAAAGACTCACGGGGAGGAGTGAAACTGAAAGGATCGTGATCAAGGCTATTAAACATGATATTGCTGTTTACGCAATACATACCAACCTCGACAATGTTCACAGAGGAGTTAATGCCATGCTCTGCGAAAAGCTTGGAATTAAGGAGGCGGTAATCCTTCAGCCACTTTCAGAAAAATTGAACAAGCTGGTTACGTTTTGTCCTCATGAGCATGCAGAGAAGGTCCGTGGAGCATTGTTCTCAGCCGGGGCCGGGTATATTGGCAACTACGATAATTGCAGTTTTAATTCGGACGGTTACGGCACTTTTCGGGCCGGGGAAGGAACTGATCCTTTCGTTGGGGAAGAAGGGAAGCTGCATACAGAGAATGAAACACGGATTGAAGTGATCTTTCCGGACCACCTTCATAGCGATTTGCTGAAAGCCCTTAAAGGGTCACATCCTTATGAGGAGGTGGCCTTTGATATTTATCCCCTGAAGAATAAGTATTTGCAGGCAGGGGCGGGAATGATCGGGTCGCTTGAAAAGCTGATGGCCGAGCAAGACTTCATGGCGATGCTGAAAAAGACTCTTGGAACAGGAGTGATCAGGCATTCTGCCTTTTGCGATAGAAAAGTAAGCAAGGTTGCCGTATGCGGAGGGTCGGGAAGCTTTCTGATAGGAAATGCCATAGCATCAGGTGCTGATATTTTTATTACCGGGGATGTGAAATACCATCAGTTTTTTGAGGCAGAAGGGAAAATGATCATCGCCGATGCAGGCCATTTTGAAACAGAACAGTTTACAAAAGAATTGATTTATAATATTCTTAATGAAAAATTTCCTACCTTTGCACTCCGAATTTCGCAAGTCAATACCAATGCGGTTCATTATTTGTAATTCATAAAATCCATTTGAGCGGACATGGCAAAAACGACGAAGAAAGCACCTGCATCCACTGCAAAGAAAACTACAGCAGTTAAGAAAACTCCGGCCAAAAAGAAACCGGTGGCAAAAAAAGAACCTGTAGCTAAGAAAGAACCGGCAACCAGTAAAAAAGCTGTTGCAAAAAAAGAACCTGTAGCAAAGAAAGCACCTGCAGCAAAGAAAGCACCTGCAGCAAAGAAAGCACCTGTAGCAAAGAAAGCACCTGTAGCAAAGAAAGCACCTGTAGCAAAGAAAGCACCTGTAGCAAAGAAAGAGCCTGTAGCAAAGAAAGAGCCTGTAGCTAAGAAGAAACCGGTAGCCAAAGCCAAAAAAGTATTTGTGCCGGAAGCAGGGGAAGAAAAGGTTGAGAATACTCTGATGGCACTATATAGCCTGCAGCAAATGGATTCCCAGATAGACAAGATCAGGATAATCCGTGGTGAACTGCCCCTTGAAGTGCAGGATCTGGAGGACGAGATCGTAGGCCTTGAAACCAGGGTCAATAATTATAAAGAGGATATTGAGTCTGTTGAGAACGGCATCAAGGAAAAGCAGGAAAATATCAAGAACAGCCTTGTACTGATCAAAAAATATGAAGATCAGCAAATGAATGTCAGGAATAACAGGGAGTATGATTCCTTGTCGAAAGAGATTGAATTCCAGACACTCGAAATTCAGCTTGCTGAAAAGAGGATCAATGAAAATAAACTGTCTCTTGAAACCAAGACAACGGAGATAGGAACCTCACAAGAGCTGTTGGGAGAGCGCAAGGAAGACCTGGAGATAAAAAACAGTGAACTGGACGATATAGTAACTGAAACTGAGAAGGAAGAAGATGACCTGGTTAAACTGTCGGAAAAACAGCATGGTGTAATTGATGATCGCCTGTTGACAGCCTATCACCGTATCAGGAAAAATGCCCGCAATGGCCTTGCTGTTGTGAAGATTGAAAGAGATGCCTGTGGTGGTTGCTTCAATAAGATCCCCCCGCAGCACCAACTTGATATCAGGATGCATAAAAAGATAATTGTTTGTGAATATTGCGGCCGTATTCTTGTCGATGATGATATCGCTATAGCAGTTGATGCAAACTTTTAAGGAATAATCAAAAAAATTTCAGAGGCTGGCTCAAAAGTCAGATATTTAAGTCATTTCGACCAAAGGGAGAAATCTATTCTACTGAGTATTAATAGTATAGATTTCTCGCATACGCTCGAAATGACCTTGGGAAGACCTTTTGAGACAACCCCTTTTTTTTATCTTTATGTTTCTTATCACGCTAAAATGAAACGTTTTCTCTGGCTCTTCTTATTGCTTATATGTTTGCAATCCAGTGGGCAGTATGATTATTCCTCAAGATGTGTGGAAGCACATGCACATATAACATCCCTGAGGTTTGATGATGCCGGCATATTGCTGGAAGCAGAGCGGGCCGAAAACCCTGAGAACCTCATTCCGGTTATGCTCGAAAATTATATCGACTTTCTTACCATCATCGTCGGGGAAGATGAGGCGGTCTTTGACAGCCTGGAAAATTTGCGTCCTGAATGGCTCAGGCAATTGAAAGATGGAGATAAGGAATCTCCCTGGTATCGCACACTGAATGCTCAGATGAACCTCCAATGGGCGTTCGCCCGGCTAAGGTTTGGAGAGTATTTTACTGCGGCCCGTGAGATCAGGAAAGCATATCTGCTCCTGGAGGAAAATCAGGAATTGTATCCCGGATTTTTACCGGACAAGGTTGGACTTGGGATTTTGTATGCCCTCGTCGGATCCATCCCCGACAACTATCGCTGGATAGCCAACCTTTTTTCAATGTATGGTTCTGTGGAACAGGGCAGGATGGAATTGTATGAGGTTCTGGACAGGGCTGAAGCAGAGGGATATCCTTATCTCAGAAATGAAGCATTGTTCTTTCTTAGCTTCCTGGAGCTAAACCTTCAGCCGGATAAGAACAAAGCACAGGATTTGTTAGCATACTATCGCGGTGATGACTCCCGAAACCTGATGCTGGTATTTGCCAAAGCCAGAATATTAATGCTTACCGCACATAATGATGAAGCTATATCACTGTTGCTCGAATACCCGAAAGGAGAAGGGTACTATCCGTTTTATCACCTTGATTTCCTGACAGGCCTCGCCAAACTAAATCGCCTTGACGATGATGCAAACCTTTTCTTTCTCCGGTTTACAACAAACTTTAAAGGCAATGCCTATGTGAAAGAAGCATACCAGAAATTGGCGTGGTATTGGCTGCTGCAGGGAAATGTTGATAAATATCACGATTATATGACAAAGGTTCGCTTGTACGGCGATGACTATACGGATGGGGATAAGCTGGCAATGACTGAAGCGCAATCGGGCGAAATACCGAACCTTTGCCTTCTTAAAGCACGCTTGCTTTTTGATGGCGGGTATTATCATTTCGCCGATAGCGTATTGGATTGTTCAGATTGTCGAATGTTCAGTGATCGCGACAAGATCGGGTTTCCTTACAGGAAAGGCCGCATTGCCCATGCAATGGGAGAGTATGACCTGGCAATATACTGGTATGATCAGGCCATGGAACTGGGCCGTGAACAAGCATATTACTTTGCTGCCAATGCTGCTTTGCAAGCCGGGAATATCCGGGAATCACAGGAAAATTTCGAGCTTGCAGAGATTTATTTTAAGAAATGCCTGAAAATGCCAACAAAAGAATACAGAACCAGCATCAATCAAAAGGCCAGGGCAGGCTTAAACAGGCTTCAGGATAAACGCAAGGGCCCGCATTGATTCCGGTAATTAGCGGTAATAACGTGCAATGGCTTTTGCTTTGTAAATAACAAACAGGCCGATCAGGGTTTTTATAAGCCCGTTCAACCAGATCATATTACCGCTTATGGTGAGTTCCCCACCCATTGTAATCGACCTTATCATGTTTGTCAGGAAGTTCGACAGGCCTGTGATAGCAGTGATCCCGCCAACAATGATCAGGGCATACTCGAGAGCAGAAGCTGAATTGAGGTCAATTAAAATGTCGGAAGGATCAAGCCACTTGCTGATCTCCCTGGAAATGCCTTGCGCTTTGAAAATAAATATGAAGGCTGCTGCCAGATAGATTACGATGGTTGTAAGGTAAATGAAGAAATAGTAAAATTCATTATAGCCTTGCCCTTCTATCAACTGAAAAAGTCCGGTTATGAAAAATTGTATATAATCAATTGCCTTAATAGTTAGCGTAATACCGGCTATAACGCAAATAATTTCAATGATCTGCTTTTTCTCCATAAGACTTATTCAGAATGTAAATGTAATGATATTTATATAAGTGTAGATAAAAAAAACCGCCACTGATTTCCCGGGGCGATTTCCTGTATATGAGTTGAAGTGTTTTAGAAACGTGTTCCAAAAGTTATCATGAACCTGTGATCTGTAAGCTCATTTTCTACCGGGTTAACATTAATGTTTTCTGTTCCGTAGAAATAATAATCCTCAGCTTTCCTGGTGAAAACATAAGCAAAGTCGATGTAATAGAATTTCTCCTTGTATCCGATACCTCCTGAGTATGCGGTCAGGGCGCCATCATTGATGCCGGAGCTGTATGGGCTGTTCTGGTAAGCATATCCGGCACGAAAGCTGAATGCACCGCTTCTCCATTCAGTCCCCACCTTGTAATTGTGCCCCTTGACATAGCTTGTGCTGATATCATTGTTTTCATCGAAGTAGCCATAGTCATAGGATCTGAACTTTGCGCTGGAATAATCTACATATTCGTACTCGCCACTGATAAGTCCATGTGTGC
>DAOVZP010000342.1 GCA_030635045.1 Bacteroidota bacterium
CTTATAGCTCCTCATAAAACTCGTATTCATATTTCAGCACATAATGCTGATTCCTCCCTGCGCCATGCGTGTCAATGATGGCTTCTGACTCAGTTACGTTGCCATCGGCATCGAAGGTGCGTTCAATCCGGGAGTTGATCTTGCCCTGCTCATTCAATTCTTGCTGAACTATCGCATTTCCCTGTGAATCGTATTCGATCAAGGTCGTAATTTTCCTGTCAGGGGATTCTTCGTTTACCTTAACGATGTGCCCCTTTTCATCACGCTCATATGCTACCCTGAATATGAGATCTCCATCATCACTAAACGATGCTACTGATGAAAGTTCGCCATCCTCAGCATATTCATTCACGACCCTGGTGGTTGCATCCGTTTCAGCCATCCAGGTCTTCTCTTCCAGAATATGGCTTTTCTCATTATAGCCGGTTTCCTTGCGATATACCACCTGGCCGTCCTCGCCTCGCGACTCATGCAGTACTTCATAATTTCCCTCATAAACAAATTTTTCTACCATTTCTACTTCATCCTCATCTGTCCTCACCTCCTTTCCAAGCAGTTTGCCGGCATCATCATAGCGGTAGGTGATAGTATCTTTCGAGCCGTCGAGATAATTCTTGTATGCAAATTGAATCTTACCGTCGGCATCCACATCATATTCCATATCGTCGATCAAATCACCATTTTCATCCCATGAGCGGTCGGCTATCTTAACACCTTGTTCATTATAGACATAACCGTAGTTTTGCTCAACACCCCCTTCTGCATCATGCTTGATCTCGCTAAGTGTCCTTCCCTCCGGGTCATAGGTAGCTTTACTAAATATCCCTCCCTTAAGTTCAAACTCATCCGAGTTGATATCCTTTAATATATAATCGTATTTATACAGGCTGATTGATTTGATCTTACTCATAATACAATAGCATTTAAAATTTGCCTAAATTTACTGCAAATATCGACGCCAGAAGCCAGAAACCAGTAGCCAGTAACCAGAAACCAGAGACCAGTATCCAAAACACAGCCCTATGAAAAAAATCATTTCACCCATCTTAATAGCAATAATCATTATGACAATCAATTCATGTTGTAACGATCAGGATGAGATCAAATATCCTGTAACAAAGAAAGTTGACCAGGTAGATGAATACTTTGGCACCTCCGTTGCCGACCCCTACCGCTGGCTTGAAGATGACAACTCAGAAGAAACAGCAGAATGGGTAATAGCAGAGAATGCGGTTACCGATGCATATCTGTCGGAGATACCGTTCCGGGAAAAGATCATTGACCGGCTCACTGAGCTATGGAACTATCCCAGGTACAGGACACCGGAGAAAAAAGGAGAATATTATTATTTCCGTAAGAACGACGGCCTGCAGGATCAGGACGTATTATATGTCATGAAAGGGGAAGATGGTGAACCTGAAGTTCTGCTTGACCCCAATACGCTTTCGGAAGATGGTACTGTTGCGCTAAGCAGCTGGAACCTCTCTAAAGACGGAAAATATCTTGGCTATCTGATTGCCAGGGCCGGCAGCGACTGGCAGGAAATACATGTTATGGACATTGATAAACGGGAAACCCTCAGCGATCATATTCAATGGGTGAAATTTTCAGGGGTATCCTGGAAGGGAGACGGCTTCTTTTACAGCAGCTACGACCCGCCTGCAGAAGGGGAAGAACTCAGTGATGTGAATGAATACCATAAAGTGTATTACCATAAGCTGGGAAGCAGCCAGGATGAGGATATCCTGATCTATGAAAACCCTGATTTCCCGAGGAGGAATTTCTATGTAGGCACTACAGAAGATGAAAGGTTTCTGCTTATGCACGAAATAGAATCTACCAGTGGAAATGCACTCTGGATCAAAGACCTTTCAAAGAAACGCAGTGAATTCATCAAACTGGCTGAAGGCTTCGAATATGATTACGGGGTGATCGGGAATATTGATGATAAACTTCTGATCCAGACCAATGAAGGCGCACCAAAAGGAATGGTGTATATGGTTAATATTGAAGACTTATCTGCTGACAGGGTCACCATCATCCCCGAAAAAGAAGAGGTTCTGCAATCCGCTGCGATACTTGGCGGACGGCTGGTCACGGCCTATATGAAAGATGCCTCCTCTAAAGCATATATCAACACCCTCGCAGGCGAGCAGATCGCGGAATTGAAACTTCCGGGCATCGGTTCTATTGGCGGGTCATCCGGCAAAGCCGATGACAATATCGTATTTTACACCTTTACCTCCTTCACCTTTCCTGCAACAGTGTTCAAGCTGGATATCCGGGAAAATAAAAGCGAAGTTTTCTTTAAGTCTGCTCTCGATTTCGATGCAGACAAATATGAGACAAAACAGCTGTTTTATACAAGCAAGGATGGAACAAAGATCCCCATGTTCATTGTTCATAAAAAAGGCATAGAGCTTAACGGGAATAATCCCACTGTTTTGTACGGCTATGGTGGCTTCAATATCAGCATAACCCCATCTTTCAGGACCAGCAACCTTGTCTTACTCGAAAATGGGGGTATTTATGCCGTTGCAAACATTCGTGGTGGTGGTGAGTATGGTGAAGAATGGCATGATGCAGGCACGCTGATGCAAAAGCAGAATGTATTCGACGACTTTATTGCAGCCGGAGAATTCCTGATCGCTGAGGGCTATACCTCCAGCGACAAACTTGCCATATTGGGTGGATCCAATGGCGGGTTGTTAGTTGGGGCTTGTATGATCCAACGGCCTGACCTTTTCAGTGTTGCATTGCCCCACGTGGGTGTGCTGGATATGCTCAGGTATCACAAATTTACTATCGGATGGGCCTGGGCCACCGACTACGGCACCAGCGAAGACGACAGTGCCATGTTCAATTACCTGCTTGGGTATTCGCCTTTGCATAATATC
>DAOVZP010000050.1 GCA_030635045.1 Bacteroidota bacterium
AAAATGCTTTAAGAATTGAAGAACACTCCTCCGCCAGTATGCCTCTGTTTACTATTGTATTGGGATGCAGAATATGGCTCCCCGTCAGGGAATATCCCCGCTTTTCGTCATCGGCACCATATACCAGCCTGCTGATCCTTGTCCAGAAAGCAGCACCGGCACACATCACACAGGGCTCCAGGGTAACATAAAGGGTACAGTCTTCCAGAAACTTGCCTCCGAGGTATTCTGCGGCTGAGGTGAAAGCCTGCATCTCGGCATGAGCCGTAACATCATTTAATTTTTCTGTAAGGTTGTGTGCACGTGCAATGATCCTTTCCCCGCTCACGATCACAGCCCCCACAGGAACTTCACCAAGCTCAAAGGCCTTTTCGGCTTCTTTCAGGGCCTCCCGCATATAATATTCGTCATCGAAAATGATCATGGATGTATAATTATACTGTAAAGTTAATATTTATTGGGGTACAGGGGGCGGGGGATTTCTGATTTCTAATCTCTGATTTCTGATCTCTGATTTCAGTCCACCGTAATCCCCATACGTTCCATTAATATGGTTGCGTTCATATTCTTTGCAATACCCTTTTTCAGCTTGTAATCATAGTCGAGCTTATCTTTTTCTATGATGATCTCAAAGCATCTGTTTTGCACATTTTCAGGGAAGTGTTTTTCCAGTTCTCCCAGTGAAAGGTCATGGGTAGCTATAATTCCAGATGCCTTTAGGGATATCAATTGTTTTATCAGGGCTTTGGACCCACTTTGCTTATCCCGTGAGTTGGTTCCCTTGAGGATTTCATCAAGGATGATGAAGACCTGTTCATCTTCTTTTAACATATCGATGATAAGCTTCAGCCGTTTCAGTTCTGCATAGAAATACGACTCATTATTGGCAAGGGAATCTATGGTATGAATGCTTGTAACGAGGTCGACCGGGGTGATGCTCATTTTTTGAGCACAGACCGTAGCGCCGCAGGATGCGAGGAGCATGTTCACTCCTACCGTTCGAAGAAAGGTGCTTTTTCCGGCCATGTTGGCCCCGGTAAGGATGGTGAAATCCCCCCATCCATTCACCGCATAATCATTACATACCCTCTTTCGTGAATGAATGAGCGGATGCCCCAGTTGCTCTGCCTCAAAACAAAGAAAATCATCATTTCTGATCTCCGGGAATACGTAGCCGGGATTATTGTAAGAGTATCCGGCCAAAGAGATATATGCATCCGTTTCGCCCATTACATCAAACCACACCGGCAGTTGCTGCCTGTACTTTTTCTGCCAGTTCTCAAGCCTTACCGACTGCCGGATATCCCATAGAAATAACACATTCATCAGAAATCCTGCCAGGAGGTTCAGGCGGGTATCAAAGGCACTGGAAATAGCAGCAAGTTGCCTGATAGCCCTGCTGGCCGAAATACCGTTAGTGACAAGGCCTTTCCTGAGGCTTTTCATCCTTTCTGACTTGAATTCCTGCTCTTCGATCATCCGGAACAGTCCGCTGTATTTCTTCATGACCAGAAACTTTCTGCTAAGCAGATTATGTTTAAGGTTCACACGTTTGTGCCTGATCCCGGCCAGCATCAGTGGTATGACCAGGTATGAAATAAAAAGCCAGAAAGAAATTACACCAAACACCGACAACATGAAGACTGTAAGATTTACGAGCGGAACAAGGATAATAAGGACCCTGAAGATCGTTGCCTTAAAATCAGGAGGCTTTATTATCCATTCCCTGAGGCCTGATATATCTTCAGGCTGCTCTTCTGTCAATAATCCCCTGACGCGAAAGTCCTGGCGCCACCTGAACAGTCCTGCAAGCTCAGCAACTGCCTGCTGCCTGCTGCGAATTTCTTTGCTTGATTTTTCAATGTAGGTAAGCAAAGCTGCAAGACGGTTCTTTCCAGTAATGGTAGATGTACGGTTGATGTATTGAAAAAGGCTGCCTTTACCAAATAGATCAAGGTCGTATGAAAACAGGTGGGTTTCGTCTCTATAGCAGTCCCCATCATCCAGCTCAATAAAATTCCATTCCATGCCATTTTCCTGTTCCCTGTTTATCCTTACAAGTTGTTCAAGGTTGGCCTTCCGGCGATAATGCACACCATGCTTAATTACCAGGTATGCAAAAATAATGATGCCAGGCCCCATGATAAGTCCAAAGGCTAACCACGACCAGGATGTAGAAAGGTAGATCAGGATGATCCAGGCCACAAAGAAAAGGAGCCTGAACAATCCATATTGCCTGATCTTTTTCGAAACTGTATCTTTTTCATCTGAATATTTCAGATGGAGACTATGATATTTTTGCTTAATTTCTTCCTGTGTCATAGGTCTTATTTTTAATCATCATCCCTATCAGTAATACCAATGTTGCCACAATAAAAGCAGGAATGAATGAGGCCTTGATCTCTATGCTTTCCGGAAACATTATTCCCCCGGCAAAGAAACCCAGGTTGACAATAAAACCGGATAGTATGCTTGCAAGAGCCAGCTTTCTATATTTTACCGAATTTTTATTCCTGATCGCCAAAATGCTTATTGGTGCAAAAATCACTATCGTCGCCAGACCGATCAGCATCAGGTCCACAATATGGGGAAAGACAAGTGCCATAAGCATGGCAATGATCCCGAAGATAAATGTTACGACAAGTATTTTGCGTCGTTCCAGCATAGTATCCCGTTTTTTTTGTTTCTTTTTCCAGCCCCTGAAATCCCTGACAGCAGAGATTGACACCAGGTTCAGGAAACTATCGCCTGATGACATCAGGGCCGATAATAGCCCAACAACGGCAAAAGCCAGCACAAAAGGACTTGCATGGCTTTGCAGGAAAACCCATACGGTCTCCTTGGGGTCGTGTACATTGCCACTGCTTATATACACAGCCATCCCCACCAGGGGGAAAATAATATAAAAAGGAAGCATCCCCAGGCCTGAAAGGATCGTAACCCTTTTCGCTACTTTCTCATTTTTCGCAGCGAGGAGCCGTTGCCAGATATCCATCCTCACCATCACCGAGGGCGCCAGAAAGAGCGGCAGCCCGATAATAAATATCCAGCCATAATGAGTGCCGTTCAAAAAACTGTCAGGCAACTCAGATAAACGTGTAAGCGCATCCGTATCAGAATTTATTCCGGGGATAAAAATGAGAATGATCATCAGCAGGATCACAATGAACTGTATCGTATCTGTAATGATCACACCCGAAAGGCCGGCAATAGCAGTATATGCAATCACCACCATGCAGGAGATGACAGCCGCCTCCAGGTAAGCAATATTGAAAGCCAGTTTCAAGAGCGTAGCCATACCAACAAACTGGGCCGCCAGCAAAAAGAAGAATATAAAGATATTCACACCGCTGACCACAGCAGAAAAGCTCCTGGCAAAGGCGGGATCCTTTTCATCAGTAAAATGCCTGTTCAGGAATTCAGGGAAGGAATAAAGGTTCAGCTTTCTCCCACGTGAATTGATCCGTTTGGCATAAAATGAGACGATAAAGAACCCGATCACGTAAGCGATACCAATCCCGACGGCTGCAAAACCGGATTCATATCCCATGGCAATAAGGCCTATGGAGGTGCCCCCGCCAACAAAGGTGGCAAGTGTTGTGAAAACAAGCGGAAGGGTTTTTGTATTCCGATTGTTGACAAGGTAATTATCAATATCGCCTTTCCTTACATGGCGGAAGGCAAAATATGCGATCACTACGAAATAAATGACGATCCAGAATACCAGCCAGTACATATGGGATCAAATTTATTAAATCCGCAGTAAGTATGAAACTCTTTAATATTATTTAACGATTGTCAGCTCGTCGATGATGTTCTGCGCCCCGGCATACTTATCAATGATAAACAACACGTAACGAATATCTACGTTGATGGTACGCTGCAAAGCAGGTTCAAAGGCAATGTCGCCACTCATGGCTTCCCAGTTACCATCAAATGCAAGCCCGATCAAAGCACCATCACCATTGATCACAGGGCTCCCTGAATTACCACCTGTTATATCATGGTCTGTAAGGAAGCAAACGGGCATCATTTCGCCTTCTCCATATATGCCGTAATCCTTATTTTCCCAGAGCTCTTTAAGTTTATCGGGAACTACGAATTCCCAGTTATCCGGATCTTCTTTTTCCATTACCCCGTCGAGTGTGGTGAAGTATTCATATCTCACGGCATCGCCCGGAAAATAATCCTGTACAGAACCATAGGTCAATCGCATCGTGAAATTAGCATCCGGGTAAAAGACCTTGTCGCCATCCATCTCCCGGAGCCCGGCCACAAACAGCCTGTTCCCCCTGGAAAGATAGTCGTTTGCCTCAGACATCTTCTCAGATATCCCTTTATAATTGTCGCTGAAAGCCTTAATGGTTTCATAGGCAGGATCCTTAGCGATAGCCTTTTCTTTGGGGTTATCGAGTAGTGCATACACTTTTTCGGGGCTTGAGAAAATGCTTTTCTCAAACACCATGGCTGCCCAATCAGTAAAATCACCATTGTATTTTGCGGCAAGTTTTTGCAGCATTTCCGGTTGCTGGTCGGCAGCTACATTCAGATAGTACATCTGCATCATAGCAGCCAGCATATTCTGGTCGATCGCGGCATTATAGTTCTTGAAATATCTTTCTGTATATGTCCTGAGGCCTGCAACAGTTTTATCGATTTTCTCCTGGTCAGCCTTTTCTTCCATCAGCTTACGCAAGGTACCGAAACGGCTTGCAAGCCCAAGAATTTCGCTACCGCGTGAGATGGCTTCACGGTAGTACCACTTCGAGAGGTTATTCTCTTTTAAAATATCATAGCCTTTTTGAATATCAGGTAACGCCTGTCCGTATTTTGCCTTCCGGGTGGGATTGGTATTCACCCAATTGGAGAATCGGTCTTCCAGTTCCACTTTCTTGTCGTAAACCTTCAGTCGCTTCAGGCCTTTTGTCTGGCCAATATAATACTTCCAATAATTAGCGGTACGGGCATATTTAGAGGCATATTGTATTCTCACTGCATCATCGGAATCCATTCCCTCACGCATTATGGCAAGCTTCTCTTCTCTGATCTTTACGATGGTCATATTTGACTCATCTACTGCAAGCTTAACACCAAAGGATGTGAGGTACCTGTCGGTTCCACCCGGATAACCCAGGATCATGGCAAAATCACCTTTTTTAACACCCTTCACAGAAACAGGCAGGTGATGTTTGGGCTTCATGGGGATGTTTTCTTCTGCATAAGCGGCAGGGCTTCCATCCGGAGCTGTATAAACCCTGAACATGGAAAAATCGCCGGTATGGCGTGGCCACATCCAGTTGTCGGTGTCGGCACCATATTTCCCGATCGATGACGGCGGTGCACCCACAAGGCGAACATCTTTAAATATCTCGTAAACAAAAAGGTAATACTCATTCCCCCTGAAAAAGCTTTTCACCGATGCATTATAATGCGTATCCCCGGTGGCTTCTGCTTTGATCTCATCACCAATCTCTTTTATCTTTTCTTTGCGTTCATCTTCTGTCATACCATCATTTAATCCTGCAAGAACCCTTTCGGTTACATCCTCTATACGTTCAAGAAAACGAACGCTTAAGCCGGGATTAACCAATTCTTCCTCCCTGCTCATGGCCCAGAATCCATCACTCAGGTAATCATGCTCGATGGTACTATGCGACTGAATGACACCATAACCACAGTGGTGGTTTGTGATCAGCAATCCATCGGCGGAGATGATCTCCCCTGTACAACCACCGCCAAAGATCACGATAGCATCTTTCAGGCTTGAATTGTTAACACTGTAGATCTCCTCAGCTGTGAGGTTCAATCCCATTTCCTGCATGTCGACATAGTTCAGGCGGTCAACAAGCAAGGGAATCCACATTCCTTCATCAGCCCTTGTGTTAGTCGATAAAAGCATCAGAAAACCAGTCAAAAAGTAAAGTAGTTTTTTCATTGTATATAGATTATTGTTAAATTATTAAACTTCCAAATTGTCCATCCACCCAGCACCCAAAACCCAACACCCAAAACCCAACACCCAACACCCAACACCTAAACGTATTTTTCTCCCTTCTCAATCTTCACATCATTTACGATCTGGCGGATCTGCTGTTCATCGGATTTCCGGCATATGAGAAGAGTGCCCTCTTCCTCAACAACAATAAAGTCTTTCAGTCCGTTGATCACCACAAGTTTGTCAGCAGGCATGTTGATGATACAATCCCCGGTATCATAGACCATAACATTATTGCCGTTGATGGCATTTCCTTGTTCATCTTTATCCCTGATATCGTGGAGCGATCCCCATGTGCCCAGGTCTGACCAGCCAAAATCGGATATCCTTACATATACGTTTGGGGCTTTCTCCATGATACCATAATCAATGGAAATATTTTTACATACGGGGTATGTTTCCTTAATGAAACTCTCTTCTCCCGGCGTATTGTAAACATCAATACCTTTTTTAAACAGCTCGTCTACCTCAGGAAGGTTTTCACTGAATGATTTCATTATACTTTTCAGAGACCATATGAATATCCCCGAATTCCACAGAAAGTCACCGCTTTCCATGAATGTCTCCGCCAGTTCCAGGTTGGGTTTTTCCGTAAAGGTTTTCACCTTTCTGATCAGCTCATCTTCCGGGTATACTGTTTCTTCCCGGTACTGGATATAGCCATAGCCTGTGTCGGGCCTTGAAGGCTTGATGCCCAGCGTTAATAACCAGTCATTTTCAGAGGCAGCCTTCAGGGCTGAATCCAGAGTGTCAATAAATCCCTCTTCTTTCAGGATTATGTGATCGGACGGGGCAACAACAACGCTGGCGTCAGGATTTTGTTTATATATCTTATAATTGGCGTAGGCAATGCAGGGAGCGGTATTCCTCCGCATAGGTTCACACAGCACCTGTTCCTCTGATACTTCCGGGAGCTGGCTCATCACCAGGTCTTTATAAATGCCATTGGTAACAATGAGAATGTTTTCAGGTGGGCATAGTGTGGTCAGCCGCTTAAAAGTTGATTGTATAAGCGTTTCTCCCGTTCCCAGTATGTCGATAAATTGCTTAGGATGCGAACTGCGGCTCATGGGCCAGAAGCGGGCACCAATCCCACCTGCCATGATCACGCAGTAATAGTCTTTATTCACTTTCATAATTCGGGTATTTCAATAAGGGATTACAAATGTATGAAATTAATCGAAATTGCCTGTTTTATAGGGCTTCGACTACCTCCACTTTTACTAAAGGGTTAACCAGGTATACCCTCTTATTGTCAAGACGGATGCAACGATATCTTTTTCTGATGAGGGCACCTTTTTTAAATGTTTTTCCATTGGGCAAGCGGAAACACTGCCGTCCTCAATAGCTTCAAGCGTCAGGCCCGGCTCAGCATCATATTTTTGAAGTGTGCGGCTGAGGTTAAGGTCAGAACCACTCGAAGCATATGACTTGTTAAGATAATTTTCCAGTGCAAGGCGGATATCTTCAGGAAATAATTCCTCTTCAAAAAATGGAATCATTATTTGCCGGTAAACATCCTTCCATTCCCTGCCATGTGCCCTGACCCTGTTGCCATGCTTTTCCCAAACCAGCATATGGGCAATTTCATGAACCAGGGTGACCAGGAATGCAAAGCGGTTCAGATCATGATTTACTGTTACCTGGTGCCCTTTGCCATTTTGAGGAGGGCGATAATCTCCCAGCTTGGAAGATCTTGTCCTGGAAACCTTAAGATGGATATTGTATTGCTGAAGCCATTCGTAGATCAGGTCGACAGATTGTTCGGGAAGATATTTTTTCAGGATGGCCTTATATTTTTCCATATACTAAAACAGGACTCGTTGACGGAGTTTTATGATACGACCAGGACGGGCAATCACCGCATCTTTTTCTTTTGCCGGATTTTCTCCTCCCATACTTACTTGATGCACAAGAGGAGAATATCAAGCAGGCTGCGATCGCTAAAGAAAATATCAGGCGCAGTTTGTTCGTTTTATGAACAGTAGCAAACATTCTGCAAAATTAACGATAAAATGGTAATTTGAGTATGTGGAAAGGGTATGGGGTGTGGGTGTGAGGTTTGGGGTTTGGGGTTTGGGGTTTGAGGTTTGAGGTATGGGGGATCATCATAGTGAATCAACTAATAAACAGTTTAACCCAAATAATAATTAACTTAGCATAAATTATCTATCTCTTATGATCCGTCATTTTGGTAGTTATGTTCTCTTAATGCAGCAGGTTTTCCGGAGGCCCGACAAGGCAAGGGTTTTCTGGAGGCAGTTGCTGGTGGAATTTCAAAGCCTGGGT
>DAOVZP010000072.1 GCA_030635045.1 Bacteroidota bacterium
AAGAAGCCCCAAGCAAGGCCCCCCTGCCAATCCCCTTCAGGAACTGCCTTTCCTTAAATAAAATATAAGCAACGTACAGGGCAAGAACAAGGGCAAGGCTTAAAATACCGGCCTTTGAGCTCAGCATAATCACAAAAAACTCAAATAAAAAGATAAGTAAGCCGGCAAGTATCTGCCTGATCATACCCTGCACCCGGCCTGTATGCAAAAAGAATAGTAACACCGCTATGGCAAAGCAGACATACATGGCCAGATATGAAGGGTGTATTAAGGAAGACAGGCTACTGTAATAGAACTCCCTTAAAGATCCTGTTTCCGTGTATTCGGCAAATGCAAGTCCGTAGCATAATATCAGCGAAAAGAGTGCACCAAAAACAAAGGACCAAAGCACCTTTCGTGCAACAGCAAATGTCAGAACCTCATCCCGTACCGTAGCCATGATAACAGGAAAGATGAATAGTGACATCTTCACTTCCATATCAAAAAAGCCATACTCAAAGTTTCTGGTGTACAACAAGCCAAAACCATAAAGCAGGTATAAGCCTGTGAAAAGCAGGGTGTTAAAGCGATGGTTTGAATTTACAAGCCTTTTAGTTTTCCCGGCAAAATCCCCTTCAAGCAACCAGGTGATCACCATAACAGCGATCACGTAAGGGATCACTTTTCTGTAAATAGGCAACAGAAAAGCAAAGGTTACCAATTCAGCCTGATACAAACGGACAATATGTTTTTCGTTAACTAACAATGCTATGGTTTAATTTCAGACAGGACCTCAAATAAATCTGCAGCAATCTTATCACGGTTAAACTTCATTTCAATGTAGGATCTTGCAGTATCACCAAGTTTTTCACACTCGTCAGGGTCATCTCGTAAAAGTACGACCTTTTCAGTGAGGTCCTCATCATTTTCAGGTTCAAATGCAAGCCCGCATTTCCCTTCCTCTATGAATAATTCTTTTGCTTCTCCCTCAACGCCAAGCAAGATGGGTTTTTTCATGGCAAGGCTTTCGAATATTTTTGAGGGGATGGCCCCTTTGAAAAGATCCAATTTCTTAAGAGGAATGACCGATACATTCATGGAAGCAAGCACTGCAGGCATTTCAGCTTTGCTCACTACGTTAAAATATTGAACATTTTTAAGCTTTAGCGATTGGCTTAATTCTTTCAATGGCCCTTCCTGCGGCCCATTGCCCATCAGCACAAATTTTATCCCGGGATCGTTTCTCAGCCTGTCGGCTGCCTTGATAACTACCTCCAGCCCCTGTGCATGTCCCAGTATTCCACCGTAAAAGACCAAAAAATCATTGTCTTCATATCCATGATCCTTCCTCCAGGATCGCTGAGTGATATCCGGATCATAATAAGACAGGTCTGCGCCATTAGGAAGCCAGTAAACATGTTTTTTGGGAAACCTTGAAGAGATGTTATCTACAATACCCTTTGTCTGCCCGGTAACCAGGGTGGATCTCTTATATAAAAATTCCTCCAGTCGCTTACTGGCACCCAGCAGTGTTTTTGATTTGATGAGTCCAAGCTTTTCGGCACTTTCAGGCCAGAGATCTGATACGTTGAATACCAGTCCTGCCCTTTTGATCCTGGAAAGAAGGTAGGCCGAAATCCCAAGAAATAACGGAGGTGATTCACATAGGATCAAATCACTCTTTCCGGTACGAAAACAGCCTGCCAAGAAAGATGTAAACACGAAAGAAAAATAATTGAGCAGGCGCTGAAATATCGACTTGCTGTTCCTGACATAGATCCATGAGCGGTAAACAGTGATGCCATCAATGTCTTCTTTTACGCGACATTTTCTCCTGTACCCGTCATAAATTTTCATTTTAGGATAATTGGGCATCGCCGTAAGCACGCTCACGTCAACACCCAGATTTTTCAATCGTACGGCAAGTTCATGAAGGCGGTTCTGGGCAGCACCGGTTTCCGGAGGATAATACTGTGTAAGGATTAGCAGTTTCAAAACTATATTGGGTAACCCGCCAGGGATTAAACGTTATTCCGTATTCTGCAGATATGATGCTGTACGAAGTGCCTTGTCAAAGACAAAATACTGTATCAGCACAAAATCTTTTTCGTCATTCACAAAGGCATACAGGCGATCGAGGTCGAAAGGCTCCAATGCAGCCCCTTCCTTATCATATATCTCGCTGATTCCGCCTTTGCGGAATGTTCTGACGACAAACTCATCTCCGTCATTCTCCCTGAGGGTAATGATATGTGCCCCAGGCCCCGAAGTTAAAGAGTCGATATATTCTGCATCCAGTTTATTGTTCAATACCGATTCAAAGCGTAGATCTTTAAACGCAGTTACGAACTGCAACATCCGCAGGGTATCATATGCATGTGCCTGTCCGTCATTAAGCGTGGTAAGGGAGAAGTCCCCACCTACAGCTGTTTCAACGATAAATGATTCTCCGGGCTCTTCCAGGAATTCTATTGTAACGGAAGCAAAATCCTGTATTGGTGTTTTAAAGATGGTATGGTCACGCCAGTCGGCTGCATCTGTAGAATAGCGGGGATAAATAAATCCTCTCAGGTTCGGGAGGAAAACAACATAGGGCTGATCTGCACCGTCCATCTTTATGTAAGTACCCATATTATTCTGGGTGGCATCTCCTACATAATAGGTACGGGTTAGTTTTTCATGCGGAAAGAGTCTGATCACATTAAAAAGATTGATCCGGTATTCTTCCTGATAGATCTCAACCTTACGTGCGATGGTTGCCAATCGCCGCAACACATTGTCTCGTGCTGCAAGAGGTACAGGATAGCCCACTGTCAGGTCTTGCATGGTACGAAGCAGCATGTTGATATTATAATTATGCGCCAGGTATTTATCATCAAGAGTCCACTTCCCAACGGCTTCCTTCACCAGCTTAACACTCCTGCCGTTCATATCAGCCATGAAAATCATTCTGACACTGGAAGTATCTTCAATAGCAAAACCACTTTCGGCATCATCAAGGGTTGTATATTTTCTGTTTATCACAAAAAGTACCGCGATAACAACCACTATAAGCGTAAGGATAAGCAGAAATCTGTTTTTTTTCATTGGCTGAGAAGTAAATTAAGCTGTATATCGTTTCTTTCTTATGAAGATATAAATTATTCCAAAAATAATGACCAGGAGTGGAGGAACGGCAGAATTCACCAGCCTCCATATAAACTCATTTCCTTTTAAGGAAGTCTCATTAAGTAAAGGTGTTTCTACATTCTTTTCCCTTATGGTAACGATCTCGCTACCGGAAACAAGGTAATCTATCGCATTGAGTATTAGCCTCTTATTCCCGAATGTTTCGCCGGTATACTGGTCATAGCCCAGGGGCAGCGGGTATCCCTGTGAATAATGGAATTGATTCCTGATCACATCGCCATCAGCAATGACGATCATAGACGTAGGTTTGCTATATTCCTTAAATGCAATTTCTTTACTCCCCGCTAATGCCCGGGGCATCCTGTTCCTGTATAGTGATTTGAAACTTCCTTCAAGCAATACAGCAACAGGGATATAATTTTCATTAAACTGCTTTTCATCGGGTTCCTCATCGAGGATGTTCAGGTTAATGTAAACTGGAGCATTCAGCCTTCTTGAATAAGGAGAAGTACTCATCAGGAATGTTTTTTTAATCCCCGGGATCATAATAGTATCGAGGCTGCTGATAAACTCAGTTTTCACAGCGCCAATATTATTCACCACCGGGTGGTTTGTATCCGAAGCCACGAGCGGGAAAAAATACCAGGGAAAGAATTCAATATCCGGCTGGCCTGCAGTGGAACCGGCGACCATTGGTATTGGCAGTGCGATCAGGTCCATGATGAGGTCAGTATTCAGTCGCACACCATAGTTGAACAACATATCATCCAGAAAGATATTGTTGGTGATTCCCATGGTAGCTCCACTGTATGACAGGCTGTCCATGCTGGCAAAGACCGGATCTATAAGCCATAAGACTTTCCCGCCATGCATGATATACTGGTCGATGATGAATTTATCCTTTTCGCTGAATGCCGAATCAGGGCCGGCAATGATGATACTTTCGTACTTATTTTTGATAACATAATCGCCTGAATCATCAGCTACCCTTTCAGTCAGGCTGTTGACCTCTTCATTCAGGCGGACCCGCTCAACTGTATAGTTATCCTGCAAGGCGCGCATAATATCTGCTGTTTCCCGCGGGCCCAGCTCGCCATGCCCTTCAATAAATGCAATCGGAGGCTTCTCTTCATTCGTCAGCAGGCTGATTGCGTATGAAAGGTTAAATTCAATGTCATTGATGGCACGGTCGATCCTTTTCTCCAGGGGGATGGGAAACCTTTCCGGCTGAAGGAATTGAACAGGGACCTCCTTAGCCCTATAGGTGACAATGGCACCCGGAAATATCCTGGCAAATTTCACACCTTCTTCGTTATCTTCCCGGTATTGATCAGCCACTAATCCACGTTCTTCAAGGTTTTTATGGATCGTATACCTTTCTTTGGGATCATCGCTTTGCGAAGGGTTGATGAATTCATACTGAACCTTATCACTGATCACATGAAATTCGTCGAGCATCTCCCTGGTAGCAATTTTTAATTGACGATAATCGGGGGGCAGGCTCCCATCCAGATAGATCTGGAAGTAAACAATATCATCAAGATCATCGAGCATCCGGCGTGTATCATCACTCACCGAATAGATGTTGTCCTCGGTAAAATCGACACGATAGGAAATAAATGAAACTATGATATTGACAAATACAATGATCACGATCACCAGGATCAACTGGATCCAGGCACCTTGCTTAAGGGTTTTTTTCGCTTTACTCATTGTGTTTATTATACTACAATATTATTCTACCATTTCCTGCTGCTTAATGAAAACCTTGTCAACATCAGGAAAAATGTGATAAGGCTGAGAAAATATACAATATCCCTGAGGTCGACTACACCACGTCTGATAGATTCATAGTGCGCTTCTATTCCGAGCCCATGCATAAACAGGGCAACATCAGTAAACATCCTTAACTTCCACAAAACACTGAACCCGATATACACGAATACAGAGATCAATGCCGCGAATATGAATGACAATATCTGGCTGCTCGTCAGCGAGGATGCAAAGATCCCTATTGACACGAAGCATGCCCCAACCAGTAGCAGGCCGAGGTATGAAGTCCACAATGCTCCCGAATCTATATTCCCCGGTATTTCACCCAGCTGGTATACAGAATAATAATAAATGAGTGTTGGGATCAGGGAAAAGACAACAAGAAGCACGCCTGCAAAAAATTTCGCCAGTACTATTTGTGAGTCGCTCAGTGGTTTTGTCAGCAGGATCTCAAATGTTCCGCTCCTGGTTTCTTCTGCGAACATTTTCATGGTAATGGCCGGTATCAGGAACATAAACACATAAGGGGCAACCATAAAAAGCCCGTCCAGGTTTGCCTTATTGTTTGAGATTATATCATTCCAGCCCAGGAACACATCCACATTCAGCATCCAGAGGAAGAAACTCATTACAAGCAGGAACACCACGATTACAATATATGCAATGAGGGAGCTTAAAAAACTTTCGATTTCCTTACGTAGTAATGCAAACATCTTTCTTGATCTGTGAAGCTAAAAGCAAGGTGCTAAATTAATGATTTTAATGGAAACGGAAAGAAAGGGCATGTAGTATGCGAGGGTTGGATGAAGGTAGGGTTAAATGGCTAAATGGTTAAATGGATAAATGGTTAAATGGTTATGGTGCTATCTTATATATCGCCTAATCATAAAACTCTATCCTGACCGGATCATCCGGATTCAGGCCCAGCAGGTTCCCTGCCTTGCCGTTATTCATTGCGATCTCAAGATGCCCGTTACAGCCAAAGAGTGCCAGGATCTCTCCTACGTGCACATCCGAATAGGATTCATAAATGCGATTGATCTCCTCACCCCTGAAACTTATCGTGAACTTCCGGTTCCTGCCAACCTCTTTAAACTTTTCCTGCCGGATGTTGGTGATCACATTTTTATAATTGTCAACATAGATCACGATGCCTTTAATGACATTATTATCCACCACCGGGGCAAACAGCATCTTTTCATTTAAGGTTTCGCGCGGGTGGCCAAGGCTTGAAATATCTTCACCTTTGGCAAGCATGGCTGCTGCTTTTACAAATCGGTCGCGCGATGAAAAGGTAAAAAAGGTTGAATCCTGCGTCAGATCGATTTCAACTATTTTTTCAGGCGGCTCGTCAAAGATCAATGAAAATATCCCGTTATCAGCGCCAATAAAAAACTGTCCGTCGGCAAGCACGACGGTATGCGGACTCAATTCCGACTCCTCGGTGCTCACTCCGATAATATGTATGGTCCCCGGGGGGAAATCGCGGTAGCAATTCTTAAGTATGAAAGCTGCCTGTGTCAGGTTATGTGGCGGAATGTGGTGGGAGATGTCGATGATCCGGGCCTCAGGCATCTGCTTCAGGATCGCACCCTTTACGGAAGCCAGGTAATGATCCTTAGTCCCCCAATCGCTGGTCAATGTGATTACTGGCATATATTTTGGTCTCTAATCTAGGTTTTAATGACTTCAAAAGTAAGCAATTTTTGACTAATTTTGTTTCAATGAATGAACGTACTATTTCGATAGAAGCATATAGCCCGCTGGAGATCTATGGTGCTAACGACAGCCACCTCAACCTGATCAAGAAGCTGTTTCCCAGGCTTAAGATCGTTGCCCGGGGAGACATCATCAAGATAGCAGGCACAGACAAGGAACTGAATGAATTTGAGCGCCGTTTCTCCCTGCTGCTCACTTCTTTTGAACGTTTCGGGAAGATCACCGAGAATGATGTGATGCAGATCATGGGCACTGAAGATAATTCCATTGCAACACAAGCAAAGGAAGATAAAAATGAGGATGTGCTGGTATTTGGCCGTGAAGGTTTATTGATAAAGGCCCGCACTGTCAACCAGCGAAAGATGGTTAAGAGCAGTGATAAGAATGACCTGGTCCTGGCCATTGGCCCCGCCGGAACAGGAAAAACATATACTGCAGTGGCACTGGCTGTAAGAGCCCTGAAAAATAAAGAAGTTAAAAGGATCATCCTCACCAGGCCTGCCGTTGAGGCCGGGGAAAACCTTGGCTTTCTGCCGGGTGACCTGAAAGACAAGCTTGATCCTTATTTGCAACCCCTTTATGATGCACTACGGGATATGCTCCCCACACAGAAACTATTATCCTACCTCGAAGACGGTACCATTGAGGTTGCACCGCTGGCATTTATGCGCGGACGCACACTTGACCATGCGTTTGCCATTCTCGATGAAGCACAGAACACCACACCAAATCAGCTGAAGATGTTCCTTACCCGTATGGGGCGATCATCAAAATTTATTGTTACTGGCGATATTACACAGATCGACCTGC
>DAOVZP010000045.1 GCA_030635045.1 Bacteroidota bacterium
GGGAACTCTAAAACTGCAATGCCAACTTCACTTGCCAGTGCGGCACCAATGTACTCGTTATCCATTGACAGGCCGACATAGGCATAAGGTTCAGTAGTTACAGTGAATGATGTTGACTGAAGAGGAAGTAATGGCGTGTAGGTTGCTGCTGTAACAGGAGGATTGGAGAAGAATACCATCAGGGATGGGTCTCCAATGAAATTATATATGTCCCAATAATATTGGGCTGATCCCGGTGATCCTTCTGTAACCGCCATATTTCCGGCGAAGATCATCTCATCACCGCTGACATACCATTCTCCAAATTCCTCACCATGATCATGAAAAGCCCGGTCGTAAGATCCAAGGCCGGTCTGGGAATAGGATGGAGGATTTTGTGAGATCTGCCCCACTCCGACGCCAAAATAATAATCCTCATCCCAGTAGGTGCTGTTTGATGCTCCAATATAACCAACAGCGCCTTTATTCTCAGCACGGACAATGGCTTCACCGAAGCACTCACTTAACTGATATTCGCTGGAGGAGCAGCAGTTTCCAACCAGTACACAATACATATCCTGGTTCTGAAGTGCCGGTATGTGAGATATTAAAAAGGAGGGGTCAGCCCATCCGCTCGGGCTGCAATGGGCTGTATAATTTCCAAAAGTAACCCCATTACTGATATCCTGTCGTATCTGTGCGGCGCTGGGGCCGGATTGTGGATAGAGATAGGTATGGGATGTGATCCCGTGATCGGGATTGAAATAGTTTATGGTCCCGTAATTGATCTGACCGTTGCCCCAGTCATATCCATGTGATCCGTCCATTCCGGCAACCATCACCACCTCGTCAAGGTAAGTGGGATCCGGCATCTGGTATTTTTCATATTGCAGGGTTTTGTCGATATACGGCTGAAGCTGCCCCGGGTTTTGTGCAGAAAACCTTCCATAATAGATTTCCGGGAAAAGGTCGCCGCTAAACTCACAGTAATTACGGTCGGTGGCGCCATTGCCATTATCCCAGGTTGGGATCTGTTGTATATCACCCACAAAGAGTACATAAGAAGGTGCCGGATCTTCAGGTGTTCCGGCATTATATAAGTCCTGAATGTATGTTTTTATTGACATCAGTGTGCTGCCAACTGCTGATTCATCTGTGTAAGCTTCAACAACCTTAAAACCTTTTTGGGTTTTCCATTCAATCAACGGCTGCAGCTGGCTTTCGAACATCCTGTCAGCAATGATCACATATTTTATTGGATATAACTTGAGATTCTCCCTGTTGCTTTCAGGAATTTCGTTTATGAGGGAATTCTTAACGGACTGAAAGGCAGGGGACGCAAAATTTTCTTCCAGTGCCAGGGTAGCCGGGATATCGGCATTTTCAAAATCTACAGTGAATTCAATATGATGATATACCCTTAAGGTATGATTGACAGGGTCGTATTGGAAAGGAATAAAATTGATCCTGGCAATACGCCTGTCTCTTAAAATACCCAGCATGTCAACGCTTACCAGATCATGTTTTTCAAACCCGGCCTGCTGGTATGCTGCCATGTTAATAACAAACTCATGATAGTCGTCACTTTTAATCCTTGGAGGTTGTGCCGGATAAACAGCTGCAGGGTAGCCTTCTTCTTTCAGCTCGATATCCTCGTAAACGGCATTATGGATCGTAACCACGGCATTGGCACCGAGGGGAACCCTTATCAGTTTTCTGATGGCCGGCATTTCCGGATGGCCGAATAAATCTGTTTTGGAACTACCCTGTAATGCAAGACGGGTGAATAACCCCTCTTCCGTATTTTCTTCATGTGCGGAGAAGGAAGATACCTGGTATTTTCCTGAGAACTCGAAGAAAGTGTTTGTTTCAATGGTAAGGCCATTTGATCCGCTTTGTCCTACCTGAATAATACTTTGCGCCTGCACATTACAAAAAGTAAATAAAGCTAAGGCAATAACTGAGAATAATTTTTTCATTTTAACAAGTATTGATTTTGTAAAAAAAAGGCTGTCTCAAAAGGTCCGCTCAAGGTCATTTCGAGCGTTAGCGAGAAATCTGTATTACTGATAGTCAGCAGAATAGATTTCTCCCTTCGGTCGAAATGACTTAAATATCTGACTTTTGAGACAGTCTCTTCAATTTATTTTCTTTTAATGATCAGTTTTTGGATCATCTTTTCTCCCTGGCCTTCAATCACCATAAAGTAAAGGCCTTCTGAAAGTTCACCAAAGTCGATCCTTATTGTGCTCTTCCCGTCAAGATAAATATTGGCCCTGCTGGCCATTTCTTTTCCAACCAGGTTATAAGCCCTGAGCGTATAATTACCGGCTTTGCTTACGGATGCATGAATGCTGAAGCTTCCGGTATTGGGATTTGGCCATAATTGGAAGGTATTCTCTTTAGTAAGCTCTTCAACGGAGGTATAATTATCGACCGTTACATTATATTCTTCAGAGTATTCCCCTTCTCCGCAGTTGTTCATGGCCCTTACTGTGATTTTTGCAGTGCCCAGGAAGGACAGATTCCAGGTAATGGTTCCTGTGGCCCCAATGCCTGCAAAGGTACCTGCTTCAATGGGCTCAACATTCCATTCATAATACTCGGCATATGGAACCGGGTCTGTTGTGTATTCCGATGAAGTGACATTATTCAGGTTAACGTAATCCGGCCCTGTCGGTGTTGCCGGTGTTGCCGGAGCCGCTATGAGCGAAAGGTTCATTTCGTCATCAACCAATAAGCCTTCTGCATCCTCTGCTGACAGGGTAAGCACCACGTTTCCATTGGCAATATCATCGGTGCCCGGCATGTAAACAGCTTCAAGTATGTTGGGGTCATCGAATATGCCATCGCCGGAGCTTGTCCATTCAACCGATACCCAATCGGTAGCCTCACCGGTGCATTGGAAATCACTGCCATCGCAGGTATAGTCATCAGCACCGGCATAACAGGTAAGTGTCATCAATGGTGGGAATGTGATAAAATCGATCCAGGCACAGTCATTGCCTGACATTCCGGAGCCATCTTTTTCATAAACCCATTTAAATGTATAGTTTCCGGGCTCTACAGCAAAAGAAACTCTTTGCCACCCACTACCCACACCTGACCATTCACCTTTAAGTGAATTATCAATGTAGAATCTAAAAAAGTCTTGATTAAGCTGAGAAGAGATCTTAAATACAAATGTGACAGAATCAGCAAGCATCACCTCAACGTCGATATAGAACTCACTTTGCTCATTATCTTCGATACTGCCCGATTTAGCTGAATAAATCCCTTCGTATGGATAAATGTTGGTTAGCTCAAATGGCAGGTCGCCATCAAGTTGCCAGTCATGATTTGTAAAGTCGCCTGTTTCCCAATCTTCGAAGATCAGTCCTATTTTTTTCTGGAAAGTTGCAAATTCAACTAAAATGCCTGATGATAATTCATATTCAAAGTAAGCAAAAGCTGCGCCATCAGGGGCATCGGCATCTACTTCCACTTCGAATTCAGCCCACTGGAATCCCAGCATGTCAAGCGTACCTATTGAGGAAGTATTATTTGCAAAGTTCAGGTACTGGCAATCTGATTGCACAGTGGCCACAGCGTTTTCAGCCGGACAATGCCCCGAATTGAAGTTCTTAACCTTAATGATAGCAGTTTCGCCCGGATCAAGCCGGCCATTTCCGTTTCCTGTGCTAATATCATCGATGATCATCTCTGCAATATTAAGTATTGGGGCAAACACTTCTGCCTGGTATTCCATGATCCAGGTTGTATCACCATCGGTAGCCGTTACGGTGAAGTCAATGAGGTGCTCGTCAGGTGTGTCTTCGGCAATATCCATGGCAAAACCTTCCGGCATCCCCACCGATTGCCCGGCCGGGATTAGATCATATACTTCAAAGTTATCGGTAATGGTAACATATTGATCATTTGTTTCAAGGGTTACTTCTATATTGCTTGCATCGATGCCTCCCAGGTTAAGCAGGTCGATCGTGTAGGTAACCGATTCCCCAAAGTCGAGGAACCCGTTATTATTCCCATTAACGTCGATCACGTGGTCATCATCAAAAATGAGGAAAGCTGTATTTCCGGGCACCACATCGATATCATTGATGTGTGGCAGGAAATTGAATGATGTAATAGTAAGTGTAAGGATACACGGATTGGTAAGTTCCGGGAATGTCAATGTAACAGAGCCTCCTGCAATAATTCCGGTTGCAAAGATATCGCCATCCTTTATCAGGCATGCGGTACCTCCGTCAGCGTTAGCAGATATATCCAATGAGTTCATGCCAACAAACAGGGTCGACATATATGTAACGGTCATGGTTTGCGGGAAAGCCGTCCTGACATGTAGCGACGGGTCACCAAAGCAAACCCAGGTGTCGGTCATTTCATTGCCTGCTGAACCGTATTCATCATTCATCTGCATACAGCCATGCATAGATGCTGCTCCGAAAGTTCTGTTGATATTGCCCGGATATGTTTCAACGAGTACATCAGCCATTTCATCCTGTGCGCACATGGGCGGGTTCCAACTCTGGTTAATGGTTGACATCATAGTTGCTACGGCTCCACTGGGTTCGCCATTATTTGTTGCGCGCAGCCATGCTTCGGCAAAGCAGCTTCCACCAACAAAATTCCCGTTTACACAGGCAACCGACCAGATGAATGGCCACATTCCATTATTAGTAAGGGAGTTAACATTGCTGCTTGAAAATCCCGAGGAACTCCAAGAATTTGTGCTGCCATGACCTGTATAATTAATGATCGTTGAACCTGTATTAACTTCAGTGGCAACCATTGTTGGTGAAGGGTTGCCAGGTGCATCATTTCCACCCTGGCTTCCATCAAAAAGCTCAGCATCGTAAGTGTAGGTAAAATTTATCAGGTCGGCATTAATATTGCGGATATGCTGATAATCATATTCACCATCGTCGCCGGGGCCCTGTGAAGATGCTATCCCTATGGCACGTGTAAACCAGTCAAAGTTAAGGTCGGGGTTTTTTTCGTAAGTGACGGTGCGTTCAACCTGGGTTTCTACATGACCAATATTTTCTGCCGAGAAACGGCCAATAAAGAGATCCGGGTAATGGTCGTTACCAACAATATAGGCATAGTTATTATCTGAATCCCCACTGGCATAGGAAGAGGGAAGCTGTTGCGCATCTCCAACCAGGAGTACAAATGTAAGTCCGTTTGTGTTGTAATAATCAGCAATATAGTTTTTGATCTGTGTAGACCCGCCAATGCTTGCCACGTCAACCATCTCCACGGGTGTGCCCGTTTGTATTCTCCAGTCGATTAATGGCTGCATGGCCGACATAAATGCACCATAGGAAATGATAAGCATATTGCCGTGCTCGCTCACGGGAGTGTAATCAGTGAGATTTTGCGGGCTGTTCAGAAAATGCAAATCGTAGATTGCGGAATATTCCAAAGCGATCTTCTCAGGCATCTTCTCGCGTATTAGCGGATTCAAACCATTATCATTCACTTTAAATACTTCAACATCCAGACTGTGATAAACCCTAAGTGTGCGGGTAACCGGATTATACTGGAAAGGGTAGGTGATCACTGTCTGGCCCCTGTAATCCCTGATGATATATGGATCACGAAGTTCGGCAAGCGTGCCCGGGAAAAAGCTGTTTTGTGAATATTGCTCCCCGAATATGAAAGGCACATCATCCGGATCAATATCGCGGGTGAGGTTACCCCTGGAAGGTGCGATCAGGATGTTTTTATATTCAGTATAGTCTGAAGACAAAACACGTACATCCATTCCGGCCAGGTCAGGAATGACCACGGAAGCTGTTAATTTCAAAAGATCGGGTGCGCCTGTTTCAAGCATAGGGCTGGCATCTTTAAGCTTAAGCATAAAGGCCGGCCCCTGTTCTGTATTGACTTCAATAAATTCGAAGCCGGGAACCTTAAATGAGATCCTGCTTGATTGTTTATCAGCCGTTATAAGCTGTATCTCAGCAGGGGCAGATTGCTGGCTGGTGATATCAATCCATTCACCGGCGTAAGTAAAAAGCATAGAAATAAGAATGACCAGGGAAAAAACGAATGACTTTTTCATGGTTTTATAAGTTTGGTTCCTGTAATTAGTTTTTTGATTTTTCGAGTGCAAAGATACGTTGATTTTTATTCGTTATCAAGCATTTAAGATAATTTAAGTGTGTTTACGTATGTGATTTCCATAGGATAAAATCCCGTAAAAAGGTATTTCTGAAAACGCTTCATAACAGCTTAATTTATTTTCAAAATTGAAGCCTGACTATATTTTGGAAATTATGACTAATAGACATTCAATGCGTTGAAAGGAATGTATTTCCCGGGCTATTTATAAAGTATTTAAATAGGCTTAATGTATAAGGCGAAGCAAAAAAAAACCGGCAGGAATTACTGCCGGTTTTTATGCTTATATGTGTTGTATTATCTGCTGAGCAGTATCTTTTTCACAATGGCTCCATGCTCGTGCATTACTTTAACAAAGTACATGCCCTGCGGGTAGCCGGTCATGTTGATCCTGCCTGTGAATCCTTGTCCGGCGTCGATATCTGTTTCATGATATACCAGAGTACCACTGATGTCGTAGATCCTCACTTCGGCAATTCCAAGGTCATCACCTTTGAGTTGGATGGTGAATTCACCTTTATTCGGATTGGGGAAGATGGCGAGGTTTTGTTCTTCGGTGTATTCCTCCACAGACGTGAAATTATCAACCACTACTTCAAAACCTTCTGAGAATACTCCATCACCACAGGTATTCATGGCACGTACCGATATCGTTGCTGTCCCCAGGAAAGATTGATTCCATGTGATAGTACCGATTGGGCCAATACCATCGATGTTACCGGCTTCGGTGGGGTCAACAGCCCATTCATAATAATCGGCAAATTCAACCGGTTCAGTTGTGTAGTCTGAAGTTGTTGTATAATACAGATTAACAAAGTCGGGCCCGATTGGTTGTTCAGCCATACCAGGTTCCGTGCGGAAACCCAGGGTCATGTTATCATAAGCAGTTTGTAAGTCTATATCTGTAGCTTCCAGGCTTAGTGTCACCGAGCCACTGTTCAGGTCGTCTGTGCTTGGAGTGTAGATGGGATCCAGTATAGTTGCATCATCAAATGCCCCTGTTCCTGAGGTGCTCCAGAGTACAGTTTCATAAGCGGTAGCCTGTCCGTCGCACTGGAAGTCTTCGCCTTCACAGATCATTGCATCAAAGCCGGCGAAGGCTGTAAGGGTCATCAATGGAGGGAATTCAATGAAATCGATCCATGCACAATCGTCTCCTGACGAAATAACTGCATTTTTCTCGTAAATCCACTTGAAGGTGTGTACTCCTTCGCCAACGTAATATTTGGCGAGTATCCATCCGTTGCCAATACCCGACCATTCATCTTTCAGGCTGTTGTCGACATAGAATTTTAGTTTATCAGAAATTTCTGAAGAAGTTTTCAGGTAGAAAAATATTGTATCTGCGATCATCACCTCTGTACTGAGGTAAAGCTGTGAAGTCTGATTATCACTAATATTTCCGCTTTTTGCATGGTAATCACCTTCAAAGGGGTAAATCGCGGATGTAGTCCAGTTATGATCCCCTCCCTGTTGCCATTCGAAAGAATCGAAACTGTTTGTTTCCCAGTCTTCAACGATGATTCCGATCTTTTCTGAAAAGTCCAGGGTTTCGCTAAAAGGAACAGATGCGAGTTCATAACTGAAATCGGCATAAAATATACCATCCGGAGCATTGGGATCGACTTCAATTTCGAATTCGGCCCACTGGTAACCGAGGAGCCCAAGAGTCCCAAGTGAATCATAATCATTAAGGAATGTAAGGTATGGACTGCCGGATACAAGTGTGGCAACAGTATTTTCTGCCGGGCAATGCCCCAGGTTATTATTTTTAACCTTTACAGTCACTGTTTCACCCGGATCAAGTCTGCCATTGTCATTTCCACCGGCTGCATCATCAATCATCACTTCAACTATATTAATGATCGGTGATCCCAGCAACAGTTCGAATTCAGCAAACCATTGACCATCGGTATCATCCATTATCTCCATTTCTACAAGTGCAATATGTCCATCCGGTACATCATCAGCTACCTGTATTGAAAAAGCACTGTCGGCTGTTACAGTAGCATTGCCGGGAATATCACCCCAGATACCTTCATCGCCGATGATGGTGATATATTCATCGGTTGTTGAAATCGTAGCGGTAGCATTTTGCGCTGTTTCAATACCTATGTTTTCAAGGCTTACATCCAGGCAAACAAATTCCATAAAATCGGCCTGGCCATTGTTATTGCCTGCCTTGTCATCAACTACGACATGATCAAGCATCAAATATGAACCTTCCTGTGGAATGATTGGGATCTCAGTGATATAAGGAACATAGTTGTGTGAAGAAACTACAATGGTAGCTGTTCCGGGATCTTGCACCGGCCCGCCGAAGTCAATGATAACTTCTCCCGAAGCATCTGTGAAACCTATGGCATATAGCGACAGATCTTCATTAGTAATACAGACTCTGGCTCCTTCTACAGGACTGCCACCGCTTTCAACATTTACCGTGAATTCGGTAAAACCTATAAATAAAGTAGGCA
>DAOVZP010000219.1 GCA_030635045.1 Bacteroidota bacterium
AATATCCATAAATATTCCCACGAAAAGCAAGATCATGTTAATCAGGATGAGAATAACAAAAGGATTATCACTCAGCGAAAGCAAGCTGGCACTTATACTTTGCGGGATATCTTCATAAGCCATCACCCATGACAGGGCCATAGATGTCCCTACCAGCAGCATAACAATAGAGGTAGTTCTGATGGTATCAAGTAAAATCCCCGGCAGATCAACAGTTTTAATTTCCTTATAAACAGCAGCCAGGATCAGGGCGTACAAAACAGCAATTGCTGAAGCTTCGGTGGCTGTAAAAACCCCTGCGATAATCCCGCCGATTACCAAAACCAGCATTAACAAACTGGGGATGGCGTCGAGAAACTTCATTATACCCTTCTTTAATCCGGTTTTTTCGGCCAGCGGATAATTCTTCCGGTAAGCAATAGTTGCAGCCACACCCATTAAAAATAAGCCAGTCAGGATGCCGGGGATATAGCCTGCTATAAACAGGGCTGCTATAGAAACACCACCGCTGGCCAATGAATAAACAATTAATACATTACTTGGCGGTATAACCAGGCCTGTTGATGCAGATGTTATATTAACGGCCGCAGAGAAATTCTCGTCATATCCTTCCTTTATCATGCGAGGGTGCATAATACTTCCTATTGCAGATGCCGATGCTACTGAAGATCCTGAGATAGCTCCAAAAAGCATATTTGCCATAATATTCACAAACGCCAGCCCTCCCGGGAACCTGCCCACCAACACTTTGGCAAAATCGACCAGGCGGATAGCGATTCCTCCTTTATTCATCAGTTGCCCGGCCAAAATAAAAAATGGGATCGCCAGAAGTGTAAAACTGTCTAAACTGGATGCCAGGCGTGTAGCAATGGTTGTAAATGCTGCCAGGGGGCCTATGCTAAACAATAGAGTAAGAGTAGCCGAAACACCCAGGCTATACGATACCGGAACACCCATTGCCAGCAGCAATAAAAAGCTCAAAACCAATATTATAATGCCAAGTTCCATAGCTACTTTTATGGGTAGTTCTTTAATTCTTTTATTGTATTATCAACCGAATAATAGAGAATAAACAGTCCGCTCAGTGGAAGTACCAGGTACACATAACCCAAAGGCAATTCAAGTACAGGTGAAATTTGTCCCAGATGGAACCTGGTGTAAACCAGCCAGGTGCCGCCAATCAGGAAGACGAAAACAGCAAACAAAACAATGATTGTATGAATAGCTACTTGAAGTATTTTCCTTTTTTTTCCGTGCAGTTTATTCGCCAGTATATTGATAGCCAGGTGCTGATTTTTCCCGCTTACGTAAGCTGCACCAAATAATGAAACCCATATCAGCAAAAACCCGGCAATTTCATCAGTAAATTTGCTTGGATCGGCAAGCAAATAGCGGCTTGCTACCTGCCAAAGGACGTCCAGCACCAGGATACTCAGAATAGAAATCAGAAATATTTCCAGTATTTTATCAATAAGTTTTCTGTGATTCATATCAGTTGTAATTTCTAATCCTGTTTACTAGATCTCCCAGCTCTTCATCCATTTCATATTTTTTATATAAGCCTACTACTTTTTCAGCAAAGGGTGCCTTATCGGGATAATATATTTTCACACCGGCTTTTTGAAAAGCATCGAATGCCTCTTTCTCTTCTTCTGCCCAGAGCTTGCGTTGCTCAACAACTGATTCTTTGGCAGCTTCTGTTAGCCAGGTCTTTTCCTGATCAGATAGTTTATCCCAGGTATATGTACTCATTAACAGCACATCGGGTACGGCCGTGTGCTCATCAAGTGCATAATGGCCACAAACCTCATAATGATGTGATGTATGTAAACTGGGCGGGTTGTTCTCTGCACCATCCACAACATTTTGCTGTAAGGATGTATATAGTTCGCCCCAGGAAATAGGTGTTGGCGATCCTCCGAATGCACTTACCATTTCTACAGCAGTATTGCTTTTCATTACTCTTATTTTCATGCCAATTAAATCATCAGGATGAAGAATGGGCTTATCAATGGTATAAAAACTTCTGGCACCGGCATCGTAGAAACAAAGTCCGTGAAGCCAGTATTTACTGCCTTCTTGTAATAGTTCGTCGCCTATTTCTCCGTCAAGCACCCGATAAACATGCATCTTATCCCTGAAAATATAGGGTAGCCCAAGCACACGGTATTTTGGGGCAAAGCCTTCCATCACGGCTGATGAAACCTTTGTCATGTCAAGACTTCCGATTTGCAGTAATTCCAAACATTGTCTTTCTGCTCCAAGCTGGCCGCCAGGATATATCTTGATCGTAAGCTTTCCACCCGACTTTTTCTCCAGTTGCTTCGACATGTAAACCATCCCTTTGTGTACCGGATGGCTTATATCCAGACCATGGGCTAGCTTTAGCACTTTATATTCCTCCCTGCTGCTACAGGAAGTAAGCAAGGCAACAAGAATAAGGATCAGTACTATTTTAAAGTGCCTATTCATCTTTATCAGTCAGGCTTCGTATAATTTCAATGACCTCTTTAATTTTTTTTGTGAGTAATTCCGGATTTGTGATCATTTCCTTATCAATCAATTTTGAACCCATTCCCACGCATATCACACCTGCATCGAACCAGGCTTTGAGGTTTTCTTTTGTTGGCTCAACACCTCCGCTTGGCATAAGTTTTAATCCCGGCATCGGCCCCAGGACAGACTTGATAAAACCCGGGCCAAGCACATTGCCCGGAAAAATCTTGATAATATCTGCTCCAAGTGCCCTCGCCCTTGCTATTTCAGTAGGGGTGGCACAACCCGGAATCCAGTAGGTTTCACGATCAATGCAGGCCAACGCAATCTCTTTGCTTAATATAGGGCTGACAATAAAATCTGCACCAAGCTGAATAAATTTTTCAGCCTGTTGCCGGTTCAGAACCGATCCGACCCCGATGATCATTCCCGGGCAATATTTTCGCACATGATCTTTAAGTACAGGGAAATTGATCATGGCTGCATCACCCCGGTTTACAAATTCAACAACCCTGACACCCCCCTTAAAACAGGCATTAACAACCGAAATGTTACTGTCAATATCATGAAAATAAAAGACCGGGATCATCCCTGAATTTTTAATTGCCTGTGCCGTTGTCCTATTCATAAGCCTGGTATTACTGATTTTCCTTTGCTAATTCAAGCGCTTCCGTTGTAGTGTAATATTTTGCGATCATATTCGGGACTTCCCATTCAGGCAGCTTACCATCAACCAAAAACTGCAAATATTTCTGAGTTACCTGTGCGAAGTGGGCTTCATGGCCCATCTTATATTTGTTGGGGACTACCACTTCCCACATATCAGCATGTTTCTTCAGCTCCAGTCCCGGGTATTTGTCAGCAACTTTACTAAAGTTCGTATTTAGCTCTTGCTCAAATGCATCAATACTGTTTAAGTCAACAGGCTCAATATAAAGTGTCGCTTTATAATTCTGTTCAGCCCCCTGCCTGATCACCAGTTTGGCCTTGCTTCCTCTCATAATCGAGAAATGTGTATCCCCCGTACCTTCCGGTGCCTGGTAATTCCATTTTACAGAAACTTTTGCATGAACATCCCTGATCTTATAGATCATCTCCCCATTACAGAAGACATTCAGTACACTGTCTTTGATATCTTTCTGAAGGTATTCCGGATATCCTTCCAGTCTTGTAACTGCATTGAATTGATCAGGTGTAAGTTCTGTAGCCCACCTTTTTGCAGTCAGCATTTCAATATCATTGGTATAGTCAATGATTTGGTCCGGAAAACATTCCCATTGAATCAAATCTACCAGATGGGTTGTAACATCAACAATTCCATCGCCTTCCTGGCTTACATCAAAGAACCATGCAGGACGTTTTATTTTATTACCGGATACATATTTGAAAAAGTGGTGCACGCTCTCCTTGGTAATAGCAGGTTCATCAACAGTTCCTAGAGTTAATTCGCCGGATATCCCGGGAATCTGTGAAAACTCTTTTTGCAGAATAGAATTGATCTCATAGCGTTCAGTCATGATATCATAAAGCAATACATTATTTTTTTCTGCCGATTCAAATGCCTGGATCAGCAAAGCAAAATCTTCCTTATTAATAGCCATGGGCTTGTCGGCGAGCACATTGATCCCTGCATCAACGGCTGCTTTGATGTATTCGGTTTTCTTTTCATTATTGCCGGCGGTGATCATGAGGTTTCCGGGTTGCTCTTCAATCATCTTTTGCAGGAAGTCATCTCCGGTGTACACCTTTATTTCCCAACTTGCAGGATTCTCCTCC
>DAOVZP010000367.1 GCA_030635045.1 Bacteroidota bacterium
CAGGCTTCATTTATAACTTCCTGTTACGACTGCCATTCAAATAACACCAATTACCCCTGGTATGCCCATTTAGCCCCCTTTTCGTGGATCATCGACCAGCATATACGTAACGGTAAGAGCGAGATGAATTTTGCCGGATACGGAACCCTGGACGACAGGCATAAAATTGGCCTGCTCGATGATATCTGTGAGGCGGTCAGTGACAGCACCATGCCCCCTCAAAATTACCTGATGCTGCACCGTGATGCCATCCTTTCACCGGAGGATATAACAGCCATCTGTGAATGGACCGAAACCGAGGCACTCAGTATTCTTCGGAAAAAATGATGATTTTGCGATCTTTGTATGATGGAAAGCGGGAGCAGGACCCTTCAAAACAAATTTGAGATAAATAGTTGTTGCGTTATTGTGCCTACTTACAATAACGGGCAGACCCTTGCCGGGGTGCTGGATTCCATATTAACATATACTAACCATATTATCATCATTGATGATGGCTCTTCCGACTCAACAGCTGAAATCCTGATGGGATATTCCGGCCTTAAATTATTGCTTTATAAGAAGAACAGGGGCAAAGGTTATGCCCTCAAAAAGGCTTTTGGCTGGGCCAGGGTGATGGGTTACCAATATGCAATCAGCATGGATTCCGATGGTCAGCATTTTGCTTCCGACCTGCCGGCTTTCCTGGCTGCCATTGAAGAAAATCCGGACACCCTGATCGTGGGTGCACGAAATATGGATGATGCCGGGGCACCGGGGAAAAGTAATTTCGGATTCAAATTTTCAAATTTCTGGTATACCGTCACCACGGGCATTAAACTTCCCGATACACAGAGTGGCTTCCGGCTTTATCCGCTTGAAAAGCTAAAATCAATCGCTTTTATTACGCGTCGCTTTGAGTTCGAGGTGGAAGTGATCGTTAGGGCAGCCTGGAAGAAAATTAATGTTATGTCCATTCCCATCAAGGTGTACTACCCACCCAAAGGAGAAAGGGTCAGTCATTTTCGCCCATTCACAGATTTTTTCAGGATCAGCATTCTGAATACGATACTGGTACTCCTTGCTCTTCTTTTTTTCAGGCCATATCTGTTTTTCTCAAAGCTTACCTGGAAAAGTTTCAAGGCATTCATCAGGAAAGAGTTGTTTAACCCCGAAGAAACCAATGGCGTAAAAGTTGCTTCTGTCATGGTAGGGGCTTTTATGGGTGTCGCTCCTGTATGGGGATGGCAGATGGCCATCGCCCTCGGCATTGCCATTGCATTCAGGCTAAATAAGATCATTGTGCTGGCAGTGTCGAATATCAGCATCCCCCCCATGATCCCCATCATACTGTACCTGAGCTATATTACCGGTGGGATCGTACTGGGAAGAGGAGCGGGAATAGACTTCGACAGTGGTATCTCCCTGGCATTTGTTACAGAAAACCTTTTCCAGTATGTGCTGGGGTCCCTTATTTTCGGGATCATCCTGGCATTGGGCCTGGGATTAATCACTTATATTGCATTACTCATTTTCAGGAAACAACCGGCTTCAAAAAGCAAAAATTAAGGCATGGGGCAATTATTTACGGGCATATACGGCATATTCAGAAAGCACCCATGGGCTTTTATCCTGTTCCTTGTTCTGCTGCTGGGCTTTGAGGCATGGTTTGGATCTCAAATAGCATTCGAAGAGGACATTAACAAAGTCATACCCGCCACTGAAAAGAACAAAAGGCTGATCACCGTGCTGGAACATTCGAAGTTTGCCGATCGCCTTGTAATCTGTATATCCCTTAACACGGAACAGCAAAGGCCTGAGCCGGATCTGTTGGTCTCCTATGCAGAAGCACTTATCGATTCCCTGGAAAGCCCTGTTGCAAGCCAATATATCGAAACCATTGAAGGTAAGGTCTCTCCCGGCTCTTTCGGTGACATCTATGACCTTTTTTATGAAAACCTCCCGCTATTTCTCGATGAGGATGACTACCAAAGCATTGATAATATGCTTGGTGATTCCGCTATCGCAATGGCCATTAAAAAAGACTATGAGGCCCTGATCAGCCCCGGTGGATTTGTCATGAAAGACTTTATCCTCAAAGATCCCCTGAGCCTCACCCCGATTGCACTCAAAAAGCTGGAAAGCCTGAAAGTCAGTGAAAACTTCAGCCTCTATCAAGACTATATAATATCCGTCGACCAGAATAACCTCCTGTTCTTTGTGATCCCGGCAAATCCTTCAACCGAAACCTCAAAAAACGCTGAGCTTCTCACCTTAATAGACCGCTACAGTCACAATCTCGACAATTATTTCAATAAAAAGGCATCCCTGAGGTATTTCGGATCCATGCCTGTATCCATAGGAAATGCACAGCAGATCAAAAGGGATATTATTGTTACGCTGAGTATTGCCGTGGTCTTGCTGATCGTTTTTCTCGGCTTTTATTTTCGGCGAAAGCTTACTTTTCTGCTGTTGTTCGTTCCGGCCCTGCTCGGAGGTGGATTTGCCATTGCCACCTTGTACCTTATTAAAACTGAGGTTTCTGCGATCTCTCTGGGGCTGGGCTCTGTCATGCTCGGCATCTCTGTTGATTATGCACTGCACTTTCTATCGCACCTGCAATATAGCGGGTCGGTCAGGACTGTGATCAAGGATATCTCGGCCCCGATAATGACCAGCAGCATCACCACAGCCTCCGCATTCCTATGCCTGCTTGTGCTTAAATCAGAAGCCCTGCGCGATCTCGGGCTGTTTGCGGCCTTAAGCGTTTTTTCATCTGCAATATTTACACTG
>DAOVZP010000078.1 GCA_030635045.1 Bacteroidota bacterium
AGGTAACTCGTCCACCATCCTCTGGAATGGCCCTATGGGTGTTTTTGAGATGAGCAATTTCGAAGCAGGCACCAAAGCCATTGCAGAAGCCATTGCAGAAGCAACACAAAAAGGGGCCTTTTCACTCATTGGCGGGGGCGACTCTGTTGCAGCCATCAACAAATATCATCTGAAAAACAAGGTCAGCTATGTGTCTACCGGCGGTGGAGCTATGCTGGAGTATATTGAGGGGAAGGAATTGCCGGGAGTGAAAGCGGTGAGGGGGCTTTGAAATCAGATATCTGAAATCAGAAATCAGAAATTTGAAATTTGAAGTTTGAAAGCTGCTGGGGTTTTTGTCATTCCTGTCGAATTGCATAAATTAATTCGTCCAGGTATTCTCCATTTTTAAAGATAGTCTTTTCAAATCTTGCTTCTAAATTGAATCCTGCTTTTTCCAATACTTTCTGAGAACTGATATTTGTTCCAAATGGCCTGGCAAAGATTCTGTCAATTTGAAATGTCGCAAAGCCATAATCCACCATTTGTTTTATAGCCTTAGTCATAATTCCTTTTCCCCAGTATGATTCTGCCAACCAATATCCAAGTTCCATATTCCTTGCATATATGTCTGTTTGTGAGTGAAGTCCAATCGCTCCGGAAGCTATTCCATGTATTTCAATTGCAAATATTTTGGTTGGAGTATCTTTTAAAGTCCTATGAATGAAACTTATACCATTTTCATGCTTGTAAGGGTTAGGGAATTGATTAGTAAGGTTTTCAGCAATTTTCGTATTGTTGGCATATTTAACCAAACTTTCAATATCCTCTAAATTCCAGGGCCTTAGTTTAAAATCCATTTTAATTATATCTTTTTTGGCTTTCAGTTAACAGTTTGTCAATATGGCGGGTCCCGGGTTTTCGGGATGGGTTATTACTTGCTGTTTATAAATCTATTCTTGTTTACTTGATTTACGTTTGCTGTACAGAAACAAGATTATACCAATCAGAATAAATCCTGAGCCAGCGTAAATTCCTTTAAACATATCAGGCCATTTGAAAAATGCGAACATTAACCCGACCATCAAAAGTAATCCGCCGAAAACAATTATTATAATTCCTACTGTTCTTAATTGATTCATTGAAATATAACTGGTTATTAACACACTTTTGCGTCTTTATACCCCCGTAGAAAGTGGGTAAAACACGTTTTATTGATCTTTAGATATCATAATTCTCAATCCGATTATCAGAATAGTAAATGTAATGATTTTCCCGGATTTGAACTATAAAGGAACTTCTGTTTTTATCCGGATGAAGCGCTTTTAAAAAGTGCACTTGCGCGATGTAAGGATGTAACGATTTCACGATGTGCAAAGTGGTTCTCCCTTCGGAAATTGTTAAATCTAGCAATATCCCCCAGCTTTCGGGATAGATGATTGAAGATAGTAGAAGGGTAAGAGAGAAGGAAGAGGGAAAAAGAAAAAAGGGGGTAAGGTGTATTTAGACAACCTTTAACCCCTAAATATAGGATCTCTGCTGTTCGGTAAGGGATTAATTATTCGACCCCTCTGGGGTCGTGCTCTTCATGGCAGGCTGTTCTGCTACAAATATGTGATGCCTCCGGCATCATGACTGCAATCAAATGTAAAAATCAATCCAACCCCAACCTAACACCCAACACCAACCCAAAACTCAACCCTCAACACTTTTTTCGGTTTTATGGAATCCTCCCCCTCCCCGCATCATCCTGATGTGAACACGCTTTTTGTTTAATCTAAAAACTTATACCATGAACAGAGAACTGAAACAAGACAGGATCGACAAACAAAGAAGGACCTTCTTTCTGATCGGGCTCATTTTTGCCCTTTCAATCGTACTTACAGCATTTGAGTGGAAGACATACGACATTTCACTGGATGACGACTTCACCCGTACACCTCACGGGATAATCGATGATGACCTCATCATGATCACAAAGCATGAAAAACCGGAACCCCCCAAGCCCATTATTAAGCCTGTTGCTGTGATAAAGGAAGTGCCGGATGATACTAAAGTAGATGATATGGAACTGTTTAACCCTGAAGTTGACCAGACTGACTCCATCCCTGAATTTATTTATGAACCCATTGATGAGCCGGATGGGATTACGGACGACATCCCATTCCGTGTGGCTGAGGAAATGCCCGAATTCCCCGGCGGTGAAGAAGCACTTTATGCCTACCTGTATTCGAAAGTTTCATATACCCAAATGGCGAAAGAAGCCAACATCCAGGGAACCGTTTATGTCGGATTTATAGTGGAAAAAGATGGTTCTGTGTCTACAGTACATTTAGAGCGGGGTATCGGCGGAGGGCTTGATGAGATCGTCCTTGAGGCTGTTCGTAATATGCCCGACTGGAGCCCCGGCAAGCAAAGGAGCATCCCCGTTCGTGTACGCCAGATAGTTCCCGTCAAATTCAAATTGCAATAACCTTAAATATACAATTATGAAAAAGAGAACATTAATTCAAATGGGCATCCATGTGCTGTCCGGCCTGATATTCGCATTACCGATACTGGCAGCTGCTCCTGTAAAAGCGCAGATATTCAAAGAATATGAAAAAGAGAAAACCCTTTCTCCCTATTTCATGATACCCAATGGTGATCCCTCAACAGATAAGATACCGTTGCTGTCGACATCTGCCGATGTGAAGATAGCCGGTGTGATCGCCGACGTGACCATCACCCAGGTATATAAAAATGAAGGGGAGAAACCTATTGAGGCTATTTATGTCTTTCCGGCTTCCACGAGGGCTGCTGTTTACAGCATGCAGATGACCATAGGGGAGAGGAAGATCGTGGCAAAGATCGAAGAGCGTAAAAAGGCGAGAGAAGCCTATGAGGAGGCTCGTAACAATGGCCAGAGCACTTCTTTGCTCGAACAGGAACGCCCCAATGTGTTTACCATGAGTGTGGCTAATATCATGCCCGGTGATGAGATACTTGTGGAGATGAGCTATACCGAGTTGCTCATACCGGAAAGCGGGGTATATGAGTTCGTCTATCCAACAGTGGTTGGCCCCAGGTATTCAAACAATACGGATGACCTGGCATCAAACACCGATATCTGGATAAAGAATCCATATACTCACGAAGGTGAAGCACCCCTTTATGAATTCGATATCAAGGCCAGCATTTCGGCAGGCCTGCCAATACAGGAGATAAGTTGCAAAACCCATGATATGGCCATAGCCTATGATGATCCTTCCCTTGCTACCCTGAAACTCAAAGACGGCCATGCGGCCTCCGGCAACAGGGATGTGATCATCCGTTACCGACTGGCAGGTGGGAAGATCGAATCGGGCCTCCTGCTTTATGAAGGGAAGGAGGAGAACTTCTTCCTGGCCATGATACAGCCACCCGCCAGGCCGAAGGCTGAGCAGATACCCCCCAGGGAGTATATCTTTATTGTTGATATTTCCGGTTCTATGTGGGGATTTCCGCTGGATATCTCCAAAGAGCTCATGAGAAACCTGCTGGGCAAGCTGAAATCTACCGACCGCTTTAACATCTTGCTCTTTGCAGGTGGTTCCAGCCTGTTTTCGGAGCGCTCCCTGGAAGCAAATGAAGGCAATATCCGCAGGGGCATCAATTTCATCGACCGCCAGCATGGTGGAGGTGGTACAGAATTGCTCCCGGCACTCAAAAGGGCCCTGGCATTGAAAGGGACGGAAGATTACGCAAGGAGCTTTGTAATCCTTACCGATGGTTATGTGTCGGTAGAGAAAGAAGCTTTTGATCTGATCAGGGCCAGTCTCGGGGAAGCAAATTTCTTCCCCTTTGGAATAGGTTCATCAGTGAACCGGCATCTCATCGAAGGCATGGCACATGCCGGCATGGGCTCCCCTTTCGTGGTCACCTCCGGTGAATATGCCGATGCAACAGCAGAAAAGTTCAGGAATTATATTCAACACCCTGTGCTTACCAATATCAAGGTGAGCTATGATGGTTTTGAGGTGTATGATGTGGAGCCGCTCTCCATGGCAGATGTATTTGCTGAGCGCCCACTTGTCATTTTTGGAAAATGGAAAGGCAAAGCCGGAGGCAGTATCCTGATCGAAGGCACATCAGGTGAAGGCCGGTATATTAATAAGCTGGATGTTGATGACTATACATCGGATACCAGGAATGCCGCACTGACATACCTCTGGGCCCGGGAAAAGATCAAAGTACTTGATGATTATGCATCACTGAACCTTTATACATCCGGGCTTGAAGAGGAGGTTACCGCCCTGGGCTTGAAATATAACCTGCTGACACAGTACACTTCATTCGTGGCTATTGATAACCGGATAAGGAATGAAGACGGAACCTTTACCACAGTCAATCAGGCATTACCATTGCCTGAAGGAGTTAGTAATTATGCTGTTGGCGGGATAAGTGGTTATAATATGCAAAAATCTCATTCACAAAAATATATGCCTTCCCGGGGTGGATCAGGCCGTACACAGGACTGCGAAGAGCTAAGTATTACATTAAATGATGCTACTGTTGTGACAGATGTGGATGAGGTCCACGAACTTGTTGAAAAGCCGGCTGAGTTCACAGGCGACAAAGATGGAGTAGAAGCTTTTCTGAAAAAGAATATAGCCTATCCGTCAGATGCACTGAGCGAACAGCTTGAGGGTACGGTTTATGTTAAATTTGTGATCGATACCGATGGAAGCATAAGTGATATCGAGATCGTGAGCAGCACTGATCCGGTCTTTGAACAGGAGGCCATGAGGCTGATCAATCTCACCAGTAAAATGTGGGATGCTGCAAGGCAATCCGGCAAAAAGGTTAAATCCAAAATGATCCTCGAGATAGTATTTGAATTGACCGGATAGATATTTTATCCTGAAATACACATAAGGAACCAGCATATTCACAAAAAAATATGGCCGGTTCTTTTTTTGGAATTAAAATTTATCCTACTTTTCTGAAAAATTTCACAATAAAGGTATCTGCAATGAAACCAACTCATATTGAACATATTGGAATAGCTGTTAAAAGCCTTGATGAGGCCATTCCTTTTTATGAAAAGATGCTTGGCACGAAATGCTATGCCATAGAAGAGGTAACAGACCAGAAGGTAAAGACTGCTTTCCTCAGGATCGGACAAACAAAGATCGAATTGCTGGAGTCGACCGATCCGGAAGGCCCTATCGGGAAACACATTGAAAAGCGTGGTGAGGGTATCCATCATATCGCATATGCCGTGGAGGGCATTGAATCTCACCTTAAAGAGGCTGAAGAAAGCGGCATCAGGCTGATCGACCTGCAGCCACGCAGAGGAGCCGAAGGCCTGGACATTGCTTTTCTGCATCCCAAATCTACATTCGGGGTGCTCACAGAATTCTGTGAGGATAAAAGCTGATTTAATTCCGGATGAATTCCATTTGCCTCAGATTCAATTTTAGGGTTTTGTTACCTTCATGGGTTAGAAGAATATTTAAAATAAATAAAGCTTGACAATCCTGCACCTTCTAATATTATTCTGCGTGGGCTCTTTCGGCCTGTGGATGGCCATTCCTGTTGGCCTGGCCTATGGTTTTAATCCTTATGTGATTGCGATTACCATTTCCCTGGGGTCAGCAACCGGCACCACCCTGGTATATATTTTTGGTAGCCGTGTAAAAAGGTATGTGATGAGCAAGAGAGGTGAAAGGTACCTGGGAAGATCCAAGGCGAAAATGCACCGCTACCTTAATAAATATGGTGTTATTGGCCTCGGCCTCTTACTGCCCGGTATATTCGGCCCTATACTGGGTATGGCTATTGGCATTACCATCGTAAGGGCAACGAATCGATTGCTGATCTGGTCGTTGATCGGGAATGTGATCTGGAGCGTATTGCTTTCGGGCATAGGTGCTCTGGGGATAACGATATTTTAGGGTTGCCAACCTTAATAGGGTTGGCAACCCTTATGATTTTGCTATCTTAGCAGCAGAAAACTGGCAATTATGTTGATTATTGGAATAGCAGGCGGATCGGGATCCGGAAAGACTACGGTGGTGAACCGGATGATAGAACTTCTTCCCAGGGATAGTGTTTCTGTGATCGTACAGGACTCCTACTATTGGGATAACGGCCATCTTCCCCCGAAAGAAAAGAAAAAGATAAATTTTGACCATCCTGATTCCATTGAATGGGGACTTTTGATACGTCATATAGACCAGCTTATGGAAGGGCATGCTGTTGAGATGCCTACTTATTCCTATGTTGATTGTGCCCGCCTGAAAGAAACAATAAGAATTGAGCCCAGAGAGGTGACCATCGTTGAAGGGATCCTAATCTTTACAAATTCGGAACTGCGGGGGCGTTTTGACGTGAAGACTTTTGTAGATGCCGATGATGATGACCGCCTGTCACGCATCATACGAAGGGATATAGTCAAAAGGGGAAGGGATGTACAGGATGTGCTCAGGCATTATGACACCTTCGTAAAACCCATGCACCTGCAATTCATTGAACCGTCTAAAAGATATGCCGATATTATCGTGCCCCAGGGAGGCGAAAATCATGTGGCTATCGATATCCTGGCATCGAAAGTAAAGACAAGGCTGTCGGAGCTTTAGAAAATGTTTTTGGTTGTTACCTTTCCCGGGGTGAAAACGATCTCACTGAATTTTAACCTCAATTCTTCGACCGATGGATCTATGATGAGTAATTCTTTATTTATATGGTCTCTTAATATTCCATAATAGTGATCAGAATAGCTTTCATTGTAATACTGCAATAAAGTCCATGAAATATCCGGGATGCTATTTGTTTTAATATCCAGAAAACGTTTTTCAGCTTTGCCCGCAGGTATTGAATCCGGAAAGTGCTCCAGGGTGATCAGGCGTGCATATGTAGGGCCTCCAACGATCAGGGCGGGTGATTCAGGCGTATAAACCCGGCGGCTTCCATCAACATATTCAATATATGCTGTCGCCCCGCTCGAATCATGCAATACTAGCCTGAAAGGCCATCCGCATTCAAGATCTGAATCATCAAATATCCTGATGTCCCAAATGGCAAGCAAGGCAGTATCGATGCATTTAAAATGATCGATGAAGAAATTAACGCTTAGTGAAGCCGCGATGGGAATATGCTCCTTGTCTTTCTCAGGAAGCCGGCTGTTATTGAGAAACATGAGCGATGCTGAAAACCCATGCTCATTCATCCCCTCAAAAACAAGCCCCTCTGAAGTTTTTAGGTAAATATTATTGTATTTAACGAACCAATCAAAGTGATGGCGCTTATTAACATCATTGGGA
>DAOVZP010000068.1 GCA_030635045.1 Bacteroidota bacterium
CATAGGGCTCCCAGTAGTATCGTTGGGTTCCGATCAAACCTTTCAGGGCAATCCCTTTATATGGCTGGATCTTTACCCTGGCCCCCCTTATGGAATTATCATACCCCAGTGTCCATTCCTCGTAGCTCCTGAGCACCAGCCCGTTTCCAAATTGCTCGTAGAAGTTACCAACAGTGATCTGTATGTTTTTAAACTGGTATTCGGCAAAGTAATATGGGATGCCGTGTCCTTCATATTTTTGATTGTATCCGGCAATGGGGGGCAGATAGGCTTCGTACCTGAAGCCGGCACGGAAATTACCATTGGTATAGATGATATTTCCGAATCCGTTCATTCTAAACAATTTTCCATCGAGGTCTTTCTCTGTGATCCCCAGTTGATCGTCCTCCATGTAGTACTGCCCGTCAAACTGAAAGCTACCGGTCACCTTTCCATAGTCGACAAAATTCTGTGCCTGCGCGCCGGAGAAAATCAGGGTGAGGCCTGTAATCAATACAGGAATTAAATTCTTCATTACGTTAGTTTTGGTTTAGTGATGTGAGGCTTCAGTATCTTAGTGTGCATCTAATTCCTGGCCCGCAATGATTTTACGTACGTTTTCGATGATCTGAAGTTCACCGCCTTCAGAGTATGAAGTATGTTGCCATACAACATTTCCATCCCCGTCGAGGATAAAGGTATGTGGGATCATATTAACATTCATGGCCCGCTTGAAATCCCCGTTTACATCCAGCAATATTTCGTAATCCCAGTCATTGCCATCGGCAAATGGCTTAACCTTTGAAGTCGACCTGGCGTCGTCAACGGAAACAGCGATAAGCTTAACTCCGGTCTCTTCCTGCCAGTCGATGTACTCATCAGAAATAGCATTCAGTTCCTTGATGCACGGCTTGCACCAGAGTGCCCAGAAACTTAGAATAATGGGTTTTCCATCGTTGCTGATCTTTGCAGTGTTGAAGGGTTCACCGTCGGCATTCCTCAGGTCGATGGAAGGCAGTCTCCGCCCCCTCTTTTCATCATTTTGGGAATAAACCGAAAACCCGATGAGAAGAACCAGCACGATCAAACTTAATTTTTTCATGTTAATTATGGTTTTATATAGATTATTATATTCTTAATTATTGGAAACGTTAAAAGTATAAAGAAAATTACATAAATACTTCCAACAACTTAGTTTTTTGCAATGGGCTGATAAAGATATTTTCGATGCTGGCAGGAACAAGGATCAACTCCCCGGCTTTGATGTCGTACTGCTCATCATTGTACTTAATAAACGCCTTCCCTTCAGTGCATAAAAGGGATACAAAGGAGTCGAAGGTACTGTAGTCTTTTTCGATTGCATATTTTTCCAGAGAGATCAGGTTAGTGGTAAAATGCTCACAGCCGGCCAGCCTTACACTTTTGTCTTCTTCCCGCATATAATCTGTACGGTATTTTTTATGTACTTCAAAATCTATGGCATCCAATGCTTCTTCGATATGCAATTCCCTGCTTTTCCCTTCATCGTCGGTTCGGTCCCAGTCGTAGATGCGATAAGTCGTATCAGATGTTTCCTGGATCTCGGCCAGCAGTACACCGGGACCGAGGGCATGCACTCTTCCTGCAGGCATAAAAAAGACATCACCTTCGGAAACCTTTTCGTAATTCATGATCTCCGGAAGGGTATTGTTCTGCAGGTGTTCAAGGTAGGTTTGTTTATTCAGCTTTTGCTTAAAACCACTGATCAGTTGTGCATTTTTATCTGCACCCAGCACATACCACATTTCTGTTTTGCCACGCCCGATCTTTCTCCTCGCTGCAAGCTCATCATCAGGATGTACCTGGATCGAAAGCCAGTCATTGGCATCGATCAGCTTGATAAGTACGGGAAACTCATTGCCGAACTTTTCATACACATCGTCCCCGACAAGGTCATGCATATATACTTCGAGCAGTTCGTTCAGCTCATTGCCTGCCAGAAAGCCGTTGGTCACGATGCTGGGGCTCCCTTCAACTCCCGACAACATCCATGCTTCACCGCAATTGGCCAGAGGGGAGAAGTCAAGGCCCATCACTGATTGTATCTTGTCACCACCCCATATCTTATCCTTGAAAATGGGTTTGAATTTAAGCGGATATAGTTCGTTCATGCTTATTTTAACTATCTTTAGACCTCACAAACTTAATGATTTCCGATTAAAACAAATCCAATAATCAGGCCATTAAAAATTATTAGATGAAGAAGATCTGTGTATTTTGCGGTTCCAGCAAAGGAATTAGGGAGATATATTCTGTCATGGCAGAGAAACTTGCCGACGCGCTCGTGGAAAATAATTTAGAGCTGGTATATGGTGGAGCCAACATCGGCCTGATGAAATCCATTGCCGACCGTGTCCTTGCCCTGGGCGGGAAGGTGACAGGTGTTATGCCCGGAAACCTGGCACAAAAGGAGATACTGCACGAAAACATCACAGAAACCATCCTCGTGGAAGATATGCAGGAGCGTAAGAAGATCATGGAGGAATTATCGGATGGTTTTATCAGTATGCCGGGGGGCTTTGGCACCATGGATGAGCTTTTTGAGATGTTGAGCTGGAACCAACTGGGGTTGATCCATAAACCCGTAGGGATCTACAATATTGATCATTTCTATGATCCGGTGGTAGAATGGCTTGATCATGCTGTTGATATGAAATTTGTAAGGCCGGAACACAGGGCCAACATCCTTGTCGACACGGATGCTGATACCCTGCTGGAGAAAATGTGGAATTACCGTGGACTGGTAGCGGAAAAGTGGGTTGACAGGCTGAAAGAAAAAGGTTTTTGATCAGAAAAATGCCGATGGAAGCAAGATATTATACCGCAGAAGAGGGCCATGCTGTACGATGCAATCTATGTCCTCATAATTGTTTGCTTAAAGAGGGACAGGCCGGGCTATGCAAGGTCAGAAAGAATAATGACGGGATACTGCTGAGCGAAAATTACGGTAAAGTATGCTCCCTGCACCTTGACCCCATCGAAAAAAAACCGTTGTATCATTATTATCCGGGAAGGAATATCCTCTCTGTAGGGTCTGTCGGTTGTAACCTGCATTGTCGTTTTTGCCAGAACTGGGAGATTTCACAAAGTTCTGTCAAAGATTACCCATACCTGAAAGAATATACTCCTGAAAAGATTGTCAGCCTGGCTACATCGGAGGAAGATAACATAGGCATTGCATACACCTACAATGAACCCACGGTATGGTATGAGTTCATGAAGGATATAGCCGAAAAAGCAAATTCTGAAGGCCTTAAGAATGTAATGGTCACCAATGGCTTTATCAATCCTGAGCCTTTGAAGGAGCTGATCACTGTGATGCATGCTTTTAGTGTAGACCTCAAGGCTTTTACTGAGACTTTTTATAAGCAGCTGACCTCATCTTCACTGGCTCCCGTGCTGGAAAGCCTGAAGACGATCAGGGCTTCAGGCAGGCATCTTGAGATAACCAACCTGCTTATTCCCGGCGAAAATGATGATGAGAAAGATTTCAGGAGCATGATGGAATGGATCAGGGACGAGCTGGGCCCCGATACGGTGCTGCACATCTCCCGTTTTTTTCCCACCTATAAGTTGGATCACAATGCCACACCGGAATCTTTACTTCACAGGTTCTATACAATTGCCCGCGAATACCTTCATTATGTTTACCTGGGGAATGTGAGCTCGGATAAAGGGCGGGATACGACCTGTCCGAAGTGTGGCCACGTGCTTATCAGCCGGTCGGGATATCGTACAAAGATTACAGGTTTGGATGAGATGGCTTGTTGTGATAAATGTAGAGAGCAAACGCCGGTTTTTATAGCTGGCGGCTGAAATCAGAAATCAGAGATCAGAAATTAGAAATCAGAAGTGGGCTGCCCCCGTCCCTCGCCCCCCACCCAACACCCAACACCCATATATCCACACAAATCTGTACTTTTGCACAAACTCAACCCATGATCATCATAGGCATAACCGGAACATTGGGTGCAGGCAAAGGCACCATCGTAGATTTTCTTATTGAGGAAGAAGGCTTTGACCATTATTCTGTCCGGGGCTTTTTGCTTGAGGAGATGAAGAAAATGGGCATGCCGGAGAACAGGGATTCCATGACCTCCCTTGCCAATAAGCTCAGGTCGGCACATGGCCCCTCTTATATAACCGATGAGTTGTATGAGCGTGCTAACGCCGAGGGCCACAACTGTGTGATCGAGAGCATACGTACGCCAGGGGAGATATTGTCATTGAGGCGCAAATCTGATTTTTATCTTTTTGCTGTGGATGCATCTCCCAGGAGACGATTTAACAGGATCAAGAGGAGAGGCTCAGAAACGGATGAGGTCAGCTTTAAGGAGTTCATGGCAAACGAAAACAGGGAAATGGATTCTGATGATCCTCACAAGCAGAACCTTTCAAAATGTATTGAAATGGCTGACCATCGCTTTGAAAACAATGGGAGCCTAAAGCAGCTGCTGGATCAGGTAAAGGGGGTGATGTCGGAAATTAAAACAAATATTGCAAATGGGAAACGAAAACAATAAACATATCCGTCCATCGTGGGATGAATATTTTATGGATCTTGCCAATACGGCGGCAAAGCGTGCCACTTGCGACCGTGGCCGCAGCGGATGCGTGATCGTTCGTGACAAGCATGTACTGGTAACGGGATATGTTGGCTCTCCAAAAGGGATGGCGCATTGCGATGAGATCGGACACCTCTTCAGGAAGGTCTATCATGAAGATGGCAGTGTAACCCAGCATTGCGTTCGTACGGTGCATGCCGAACAAAATGCCATATGCCAGGCAGCCCGCCGGGGGATCGCCCTCGACCACGGTACCCTCTATTGCAAGATGACACCCTGCCGCGTTTGTGCGATGCTCATCATCAACTGCGGCATCGACAGGGTAGTGTGCGAAAAGAAATACCATGCAGGCAAAGAATCAGAAGAGCTTTTCAAAGAAGCAGGAGTGAAGCTTCATTATTTTTCAGAACAGGTAGAGGAGTATGAGAATCAGTAGAAGTACTTAAAATACTTAAAGTACTTGGAGTGCCTGGAGTACTTGGAGTACTTGAAATACTTGGAGTACTTGCCGGAATCCAGAATATTTCCACAAAACCCTCACTATTCAGAAAAGCCCTGATGCTGGAGGCATCACATGTTTATAGCAGAACAGATGGCCCTGAAGCGCCCGACCCCGGCGGGGTCGCATATGAATATCGAATATCGGTTATCGGATATCACATTCTAAATTGTACAGTTTAAATACAGAATTGTAAATAATTCGACCCCTCCGGGGTCGCGGAATCTATTCTCTTGTTGCCGGCTATAGACATGGGATCCCTCCGGGATCCAAAATATTTCCACAAAATCATCATTATTCAGCAAGGTCCTGATGCCGGAGGCATCACATATTTATAGCAGAACGGTTTCCATCAAAACACACGACCCCGGCGGGGTCGCATATGTATATCGAATATCGGATATCGAATAACACATTCTAAATTGTACAGTATAAATACAGAATTGTAAATCTAATATTTAGGCGTTTCTCCCCAGAAATTAGTATATATATCAGCATCTTCCCCAAAAGATTCCACGTCATCACCCTGGATCTTGTACGTGGAATGCTGGCCAATGATCTCTGAAAAGACGATATCATATTCTTCACCATTATCATCCACCATTATTACCCTGGCCAGGTTTTTATGATCCATGTAATCACCAAGGGGGGCATGGCAAACCGGGCAAAAAATATCCACCTTATCGCCATCATTTAACTTAAAGGCAGAATGTGTTGTTGCCGAGTATTCGCCCAGGATCGGACTGAGCAAAAGCAGGCCGGAAGGGCCTTCAGGAGGCTTTGCAAGCAAAACTATCTTTTTGTTGGGCACCAGCTGACTGCGGCATTTTGGGCAAAGAAGGTTATTCTCTTTCATGGGTTTCCTGATTATGATATAACAAAATTAGGGTAATACGATCAAAATGTAAAGGAATACAACGGATATTTATTCGATTTCAAAAATAAATATCCCACTCTCGCCGTCAGATTTTTCATAAGCACGTATCATGCTGGATGTATTGAAGGGCATGGCGACATTCCCATAGTGGTCGATGGCAATGACCCCGCCACCGCCGCCAATGGGCTTTAGCTTGCCATTAATGACACTGTCTGCGGCCTCGGAAAGGCTTAGCCCGCCATACTCCATTAAAGCTGAAATATCATAGGATACCACATTGCGGATGAAATACTCCCCATGGCCTGTTGCCGATACAGCACATGTGCTGTTGCCGGCAAAAGTGCCGGCGCCGATCACGGGTGCATCTCCCACACGTCCGTGCATTTTGTTGGTCATCCCTCCGGTAGAGGTGCCTGCTGCCAGGTTGCCAAGCTTGTCAAGGGCTACGGCACCAACGGTGCCATGCTTCTGGGTTTGTTCTTTCTCCCTGTCTTTAATTCGTTGCAGGCTGTTCCACCTGCTTTGGGTAAAGAACCATGATGAATCCACGATCTCAAGGCCCTGGGAGGCAGCAAATTGCTCAGCGCCTTCACCAATAAGCATAACATGGGGAGAATTGCTCATTACCATGCGTGCAGCACTTATAGGGTGCCTGATGTTTGTAACACCGGCAACGGCACCGGCATTCCTGCCATTCCCGTCCATGATGGATGCATCAAGTTCATTGTTGCCAAGTTCAGTAAAAACAGCCCCTCTTCCGGCATTAAAAATTGGATTGTCTTCCATGTATCTTATTGCTGCTTCAACGGCATCCATGCTGCTGCCACCGTTTTCAAGGATAAAGCTGCCGGTGTCGAGGGCATGCCTGATGGCTTCCAGATAAGCTTTTTCTTTTTCAGGGGAAATGCTTTCACGTGTGCCGCCTCCGGCTCCGCCATGCACAACCATGGCCCATTCGGCCTGATGAGAAGGCCTGCTGCCATAAATGGCCGATTCGGCCAGCTGTTTAATGTTATAAAGTCCGAAGAGGTGTCCTGAGGTGAGCAGGATCACCACCACAATCACCCAGCGCACGAAGTTCACACCTTTCTTCACTGCAAGGCGTGATGCGATGAGGGCGCCAAATACATTCCCAACCGTTAGTGTGAGCCCGTATTCCCAGTTTACCTGGCCATAGATCAGGAAAATGATCAGGGTGACAGGTGTATACAGAAGCACAATAAAAACCTTTACGGCATTTGCTTTAACCAGGTCATAACCAATGCTGAAAACCAATGCAGTAAGGAGAAAATAGCCAATACCCATATGAATGAATCCACCATAAATACCGATCAGGAAAAATAATATGATCTGGAATACACTGGTCTTTTTCTTTATCAGTTCATCCCTGGCCGACAACCATTTTTGAGGTTTATAGATGATGAACACAAGCATGAAAAGCATGACTACTGCTATGGCTTTTTCAAAAAAATCCTCATTAATATCAACCGCGATCAAAGCTCCGACAATGGAACCAAGCACTGCAGGTATCCCCAGGATGATCCC
>DAOVZP010000262.1 GCA_030635045.1 Bacteroidota bacterium
AGAATTTAGGATTTAAACATGAGGATCTTTAAGTTTGGTGGAGCATCGGTAAAAGATTCGGAATCGGTCAGGAATATTCCGAAAATCCTGTCAGGATACCGGGGTGAAAAGCTGGTTGTGATCATCTCCGCCATGGGCAAGACCACCAATGCGCTGGAAGCAATTACCAGGGCGGCTTATGATAATGATGCTAAAGCAGAACAGCTTTTTCAAAATCTTTATGATTATCATATGCAGATCGCAGAGGAGCTGTTCCCTGATGAGAAGCACGAAATATTTGCACAGCTTGAAAGCCTTTTCGATGACCTGAGATCCTGGATGGAAGTACTTGCCGGGAAGGAACGGGAACTCACCTACGATATGTATTACGACCAGATGGTATCCGTGGGAGAGCTGCTCTCAACAAGGATTGTGAACAATCATCTTCAGGAAGAGGGGATCGGGAATACATGGCTGGATGCCCGTGAAATGATCATCACCGACAATACATACAGGGATGCTTTGATCGACTGGCAGCGCACTCATGATAAGATCATGGAAAAGACCGGAAATGCCTGGAAGGATAGTGATATAATAGTTTCTCAAGGGTTTATCGGCCACGACGGTGAATATAGCACCACCCTGGGCAGGGAGGGATCAGACTTTTCTGCTGCAATTTTTGCCAATGTCCTCGATGCTGAAGAGGTAGTTGTCTGGAAAGATGTTCCGGGATACCTGAATGCCGACCCTGCATACTTCAGCGATACCATCAAGCTGGATAGAATATCATATACGGAATCTATTGAACTGGCTTTTTTCGGGGCAAAGATCATCCACCCCAAGACCATCCGGCCACTAAAGAATAAAAGCATCCCCCTGCTGGTAAAATCATTCCTTGAGCCGGAGGCTGATGGCTCCATCATCCACGAAGATATGTCATCAGATTCCCTGATGCCTTCCTGCATCATTAAGCAAGGCCAGGTGCTCATATCCATCTCCTCGAGGGACTTTTCCTTTATCGCTGAAACACATCTGCACAAGATCTTCGGTATGTTCGCCGGACACCGATGCCGCATTAACCTGATGCAAAACTCTGCCATCAGCTTCTCTGTTTGTGTGGATGACATTTCGAGACTTCCGGGGCTCATCAGTGAATTACAGAAAGAATTCAGTGTGAAGTATAATGATGGCCTGCAGCTCATCACCATCAGGCATTACGACAAGGAAACGATAAACAAGCTTACCGTAGGAAAAGATATTCTGCTTGAGCAGAGGAGCAGGGTGACGGTGCAGATGGTGGTGAAGTAGGGTTTGGGGTATGGGGTTTGGGGTATGAGGTGTGGGGTATGAGGTGTGGGGTATGGGGTTTGGGGTATGAGGGTGGAAATATTTATGTTTAATTTTAAATTTTGAATTTTGGATTATTTTGGAATTCGGCAAACCTCATACCCCATACCTCATCCCTCATACCTTACAATTAATAGATACTGGATCATGTTTAGCGTATATTTTATTTTAATTTTGCAGCATAAAATTATCAAATTATGAGAGGAAGTATTGCAATAGTCTGCGGAGGGGGCCCGGCACCGGGTATTAATTCCGTAATAAGTTCTGTATCAAAAGTATTTTTAAAAGATGGTTATAGTGTGCTTGGCCTTCACGGCGGGTATAAAAGCCTGTTTTCCAAGAACCCCGAGTTTCAGGAGATCGATTTCAACTTTGCCGACAGCATACGTGGACAGGGGGGATCAGCCTTGCAGATGAGCAGGCACAAACCCAAAAACAATGAGTTCAGCACTGATTTCTTCGTTGAGCATAATGTGGAATTGCTGGTCACCATTGGCGGCGACGATACGGCCTCCACTGCAAACAGAATATCGAAGTTCCTGAAAACCAAGAATGTAAGCATACAGAATATTCATGTCCCCAAGACCATCGACAATGACCTTCCGCTGGCAGAAGGACAGCCAACATTCGGATATCAATCGGCCAAGGAGGCCGGAGTAAAGATCGCTCAGACTGTCTATGAAGATGCCCGCACGAGTGGCAACTGGTTTATTATTTCTGCCATGGGCCGTGAAGCCGGCCATCTTGCATTCGGTATTGGGGCTGCCGTGCATGCCCCCATGATCATCATTCCCGAGATGTTCACCAATACGGCTGTTACCTTTGACACCATTGTGAAGCTGGTCATCTCAACCATCGTAAAGCGCAAGATACTGGGCATCCCATATGGTATCGTCATCATCAGCGAAGGTGTATTCCACTTTATGTCGGATGATGAGATCAAAGCCTCAGGGATACATTTTACCTACGATGATCACGGGCATCCTGAATTGGGCAATGTCAGCAAAGCACACATCTTCAACATACTGTTGCAGGAGAAAGTAAAAGAGATCAAGCTTGATGTAAAGAGCCGCCCCGTAGAGCTGGGATATGAAGTGCGTTGTGTTAACCCGATCGCATTCGACCTGATGTATTGCTCCCTCCTCGGCATGGGTGTTAAGTACCTCTTTGACAAAGGACATACCGGCTGTATGGTAACCGCTGACCCTGCCGGGGATATCCATCCGCTTTTCCTGGAAGACGTTACCAACGAAAAAGGCAAAGTTGAACCACGACTGGTCAACATGAATACACAAAAAGCCGACCTCATATTTAATCAAGGTCTTCAGTACATCACACCCGGTGATTATGAAAATGCTAAGGAATTTGTTGACAACCCGGAACATTTTGACTTTCGGAAGATCCTTTCATGGTAAAGCAAAGAGGTGTTGGGTGCTAGGTTAGGTTTTAGGTGTTGGGTGTTAGGAGTTAGGTGTGTTAGAATCTGAATCTTACAATATTTTCTTTCATCTTTTTTGGGTACATAATGCTATTATCGGTATTAATAGATATAGAGCATTATATTATTATGGAAGAAACCCGAATCATCAAATTGACTTATAACTTTTCACTCAAAGTGATACCTCTTTATAATGAATTGGTTAAGCAAGAAGAATTTGTATTATCCAAACAACTTCTTAGAAGTGCTACCAGTATTGGAGCCAATGTATTTGAAGCAACTGCTGCGATTACCAAAAGAGACTTTGCTCATAAAATGTCAATTGCATCGAAAGAAGCAAGAGAAACATACTATTGGCTTAAACTTTTAAAAGACAGCAAACTTGTCAACATAGATCTAACAGGCTATATCAAGGAGGTGAGAAGTATTATATTTGTTTTAACAGCAATTGTAAAAACAACCCAACGACGATTAAGACAAACGAAATAGGCTATTACATTCACCTAACACCTAACACCTTCACGCCGGTGGTTTAAACTCCGCCAAAACCTTCTTAACAATAACTTCCGCCAGTTTCAGCTTCGACTCATGTGTCCAGCCTGCAACATGAGGTGACAGGATAACTTTATCAGAGGCGATAAGAAATTTGTAGGGTGCCGGGAATTCATCATCCTGAAGGCTTTCAAAAGACAGGCTCTCGTACTCCAACACATCAAGGGCAGCGCCATAGACTTTTCCTGAACTCAATGCATCGACGAGGTCTGAAGTCATAACGACCTTACCACGGGAAGTATTGATCAGCAGGATGTCCTTACGGAACTTTTTAAGATACTTATCGTCAACAAGGTATAGCGTTTCCTCAGTTAAGGGAACATGGAGGCTGAGAATATCGGTTTCCTCAAAGATCTCATCCATGCCGGCCTCAGTGGCATGCTTGTCTGAGAACCCCTCCTTGTACTTAT
>DAOVZP010000172.1 GCA_030635045.1 Bacteroidota bacterium
CTACACGCCATTACTTCCTCTTCAGTCAACATCATTCACTGTAACTACTGAACCTTATGCCTATGTCGGCCTGTCAATGGATAACGAGTACATTGGTGCCGCACTGGCAAGTGAAGTTGGCATTGCAGTTTTAGAGTTCCCTGAGCTAACTGAAGCAGGAACAGGTGATGTTGTAGTAACAAGGCAGAACGGGCAACCATTTTTCGGCACAGTCACCATTGCATCTCCTAACGGTCCTTATCTGCTGATTGATGAAGTTACTATCAGTGATCCGTATGGCAACAATAACGGACAGCCTGATTTTGGAGAAACAGTAGCTCTGGATATCAGCCTTGATAATGCCGGTAACGGAGATGCCCTTAATACTTTGAGTACGTTGGTTGGCAGTGATACTTATGTTATCACTTTGAAGAATTCCCATCAATGGCCAACAATTCCAGGACTATCAACACTGACTGAAGATAGTACCTTTGCCCTGGAAATAGCTGATTACGTACCCGATCAGCATAAAGTCAGCTATGAAATTGAACTTGAAGCTTCAACTAAAGAAAGCTGGACCTACGAGTATGAATTGACTGTTAATGCCCCTGTATTATACATTGAATCTATGATCATTGACGACAGCCAGACCGGAAACAACAACGGAAGGCTCGACCCCGGTGAAACAGCAACCATTAAGATCATAAACAAAAATATAGGACATTGCGGAACCCAAACCACAGAGGCACAACTAAATTCAATGTGTCAATATCTTAGCTTTGCCAATAATACTTATTCCATTGGCCCTTTAGGCTTACTTGGTTATAAGTATGCCGAGTTTGTTGTGGATGTTGACCCCGACGCCCCTGATGGTGCGGCTATTGCCTTCTTTGATTATACAGTTAGTTCAGGAGAGTACATTGCCACGAAAGAATTCAGTGAAAAGATAGGATTGATCCTTGAGGATTTCGAAACAGGGGATTTTACCAAGTTTGATTGGGTAATGGAAGGAGATCAACCATGGCAGATCACCAGCGTGTATCCATATGAGGGAGTTTATTCAGCCGTCTCAGGCAATATTTCCGATGGCCAAAGCTCAGTGCTTACCATTGACGTTGATGTAATGATCGCTGATACTGTTTCTTTCGTCTTGAAGGTCTCGTCTCAATTAAATAAGGATAAACTGACGTTTTACATCGACAACTCTATGGAAGGAGAATGGTCCGGTGTTGGCGCGGGATGGAATGAAATATCCATATATATCCCAACAGGTGTTCATACTTTAAAATGGACTTATGAAAAGGATGCAAGTGGATTTTCCGGCGACGACTGTGCATGGCTTGATTATATCATTTTCCCACCTCTGATGACCCTTACCTGCTATGCAGGCCCTGATAATTATGCATGTGATGGAAGCAACTTCCAGTGCCAGGGACAGGCTACCGACTGGGTATCTGTCGAGTGGACAACGGCCGGTGACGGCAGCTTCGACGATATCAACATTCTCGAACCTGAATACACACCGGGGAGCAATGATATTACCAATGGCTTTGTAGCACTAACAATTGCTGCGGAGGACATACAGGGATCTTTGGTAGATGACGAAATGAACCTGATGGTGATTGAAACACCCGGAACAGCGGAAACTCCTGAAGGCCCGGATTATGTTAACCTGTATATTGTCACTGCTTCCGAATATACCACCGAAGCAGTGCCATTTGCGGATTATTATGAATGGAGTGTTGAGCCAGTAGAAGCAGGTACCTTTGCAGGCATGAGTACTACAGGAACCATTACCTGGAACCAATCATTTCTTGGTCTTGCAACTGTTTCGGTCAGGGCAATGAATAATTGCGGTGACGGACTGTATTCAGAAGGATTTGAGGTGACTGTCGATAAGATCGTTGCCATTCCTGAAAATTCAGACGAAAATGCTTTCTATGTTTATCCAAATCCAAACAAGGGAAGTTTCAATATTCTGTCATCTTCCGCAATGCAAGATGCAAACATCATAGTTTATAACATCATTGGAGAAAAGGTGTTTGAGCTTAACACTGACATTGCTGTTGGGGAAAACATGCATATCGGACTTGAGCATTATCCCAAAGGATTATATATCCTTTCCATTACAACAGATCATTCCAGGTTTACTGAAAAGCTTATCATTAAATAGTAAACGTACAGCATACTTATACCCTTCTGCTTATGAAAGCAGAAGGGTTTTTTATTTTAACTGATAAGCAAGCTGCAACCCCTTATATCGCTGCTATCAATACGACCCAGTACCTCAAAGGAGCCATCAGGGTGGAGTTTTCCGATATCCTGGGTTTCAATAAAGGCACAAGAATGAATGTTGGCCAGATCGATAATATTGATGGCCCCTGTTTTACCTTCAGCTAATATGCTAAAGGGATCCCGGATATCTCTTATGAGTACTTTCATCCATGGTGGAGTATGAAATTTACCGTCTCCGGTTGAATATGCCTGGGACAGCAATTCTGTCATTCCATATTCCGAATGTATCGATTTGAGTTGAAAAGCCTTACTTAGGTTCTTATGCAGCTCCGCCCGGGTGATCTCTTCCTTCCTCCCTTTCATTCCACCGGTTTCCATTAAGATAATATTATCGCCCAATTGGAATGGATATTGAGCAGCAAAGTCAAGCAAAGCAAAGGAAACCCCGATCAGAATAGTTTTCATTCCATTTGAAGAGAGGGCTTTTAGCCTGTCGGCCAGCTGATCATGATCATACAGGAAAAAACCACTTTCAGAATACCCGCCGGCCTGTATCAGTTCTTTGACCATATACACCAGCGAAGATCCTTCCCGTTCAAGGTATGACGGCAATAAGGCAAGGATACGGTATTGTGAAGGATCGCCATAAAACACCCTGAAGCCACTCATAAAACTACTTGTATAGAGACTTAGATCCCTGATATAATGATTGCTGGCGTTCATTCCGCCGGTCCCGCTACTCGTAAAAACAATTTCTTCATCAAAAACACCTGAAATGATTTTGTGGTTCTTGAAAAATCCAATGGGCAGGAATGGTATCGCATGATGATTTGCAATATGCCTTATATCAACTCCCAGGTACTTTATATAATCGCGATAGTGTATATTTTCGCAGGCCTGGTAATGAAATATTTCCATTGCCAGTTCGTTAAATTCTTCAGGTGACAGCTGACTGAAGATCTTCTTCTGCAGCCTGTTGATATGGGAATAATCGAACAATTTAAATTTTTGTAATTTTACATTAAATAAATTCCTGCATGAGGCTTCCTTCAAAAATACAGTTATTTCTGATAATCTTGTTGATTACCGGATTTGGCTCATGCAAAAAGGTTAAGAAATTTGATGATATCCCGCGAATAGAATACACAAGCTTCACAAGGATCTACAATCCTGATCTTGAGATCTACGACCGTGGCGTACTTCAGTTTTATTTCGAAGACGGTGACGGGGATATAGGGCTGGATAACAGCGATATCCAACCTCCTTTCAACCCCGACTCAAAATACTATTATAACCTTATCATTACTTATTTCGAGATGCAAAATGGCGAACTTAAAGAGGTGCCGATCCTCTGGTTTAATCCTGAGACGGAGCTGTACGACACGCTTTCACTCAGTGCCCGTATTCCGAACCTTACCCCCCAGGGGGTAAACAAAGCTATCAGCGGAGAGATACAGGACACATTGTTTATTTATAATTTCAATTCGACTTACGACACCATTAAATTTGAGGCTTTTATTATAGACCGGGCTTTAAACGAAAGCAACACAATAAGCACACCGCTAATTATCAGGTGATTATACTAAAATAGAATTTTTGACATAAAAAGACTACATGTTCATAAGCATAAGAAAAACACTCCCACTCATCCTGATCTTAGGCCTTTTTGCCAGCTTGACCGTGCTCCCTGATCAAGGCTATGCACAAAAATCTGACCGAAAGAGCAAGAACAAAGAAAAGCAGGACAATTCAGCGCTATTCCTCGACGCCAACACTCAAAAATTACTTGGCAACCTGGATAAGGCGAAAGAACTTTTTTTACTATGTCTCAATGCTGACCCTGAGGATGCAGCCTCGATGTACGAGCTGGCAAGGATCGAACGGGTAAACAACAACCAGAAAAAGGCCCTGGATTGGGCAGAGACAGCGGTTAGCATTGATCCCAAAAATGTATGGTACCTCAAGCTGCTATCTGAGCTTTACCAGGAAAATATGCAGTTTGATGAATCAGTAGAGGTGATCAATAAACTTGTAAAATTGAACCCCGGGAACCTGGAATACCTTTACGACCTGGCCCTGACACATTTGCTTGTCGGTAATTACCAGAAGTCGATCAATACCTATAACAGGATTGAAAAACAGATAGGGGTTACTGAAGAGATCTCCATTCAAAAGCAAAAAATATGGCTGCGGATGAAGAAGCCGGAAAAGGCCATTGAAGAGATGGAAGCACTCTGTGAAGCCTGGCCGTTGGAAAGCAGGTTTAAGTCGATACTTGCTGAGTTGTACCTTTCGAACGGAATGGAGGAGAAAGCACTCGAAACCTATCTCCGGATTGCAGAAAACGATCCTGACAACCCCTATATACAGATATCACTATCGGATTTTTACAGGAAGAGGGGTGAACAGGAAAAATCATGTGAACATCTTAAATTGGGCTTTGCCAATCCATACCTCGATATTGATACCAAAGTCCAGATCCTGCTGGCTTATTTTACTGTAAAGGAGTACTACGACGAACAAAAGGAAGAAGCAGAAGAACTTGCAGGCATCCTCGTAAAAACACACCCCGAAGATGCCAAAGCATACAGCATACAGGCCGACCTCTACTACCAGAATGAGGAGTGGGAACAAGCCCGGGAGTCGTTACGCAAGGTGTTGAGCCTTGATAGCAGCAATTATGTAGTGTGGGAACAATTGCTTTTCGCCGAATCTA
>DAOVZP010000150.1 GCA_030635045.1 Bacteroidota bacterium
ACCATCTTGTTTTCGCCGTTCAGCAGGGAATCAGGCCCATAGATGATAAGCCTGTTTGCTCTGAAAGAGGCTCCGGTTATCAGCAATGCCAGTGGGTAGTTTGGAGTTTGCCCTGTAAGCACACGTTGTACGTGGCGTGAGATGCGAAAATAATACTGGTCTTCTGCTTCGTTCAGGTATCCTCCGTAATATGATGATGCTTCACTGGCATCGGGTAATGGTATATAATCACCCTCCTCATCGATCATGGCAAGCCCCAGTTGTGGCGGCCCTGCAAGTTCCGAGCCATCATCATAAATGTTAAAGATCAGTTTTGCCTCATTGATAGCTACATTCCCGTCTTTAAAAAATTCCTGTATATCAGGCAGTCGCAATTGGGCTTTAACACCACCCATTCCCTGTAAATAGAATTTCTCGTTGCCGGCAGCAGTGTCTCCATCCAGCACCTGTGATTTGAAATCAGCTGAGGCATCCAGGTAATCATTATGGTCGAAGGCCGTGAAGCGGGCGCAGTTGCTGTTACTAAGAAAGACGAAAGACAATGTGTCCTGCGATGCTTCTGTACGATAAAAGATGGTGAGGGCAGTGTTAGTTGCCAGCATATCGAACGACATAATTCCTCCATCAGCCATGGCAGGCTCTGAAGTTATGTGAAAGCCTTTCATAAATTCCAGCCAGCTTTCGTTGTCTTCAAAAACAGAGGGGTCGGCTGTCATTATTTTCTCGGCAAAATCATCTGACAATCTGATCCGCAACTGTGGCGTTTCCGTTTCCCCGCCAACAATAACACTATCGCCGGGGGCAGGGACAAAAGTGACTGAAGCCAATTCAACACCATAATCGCTTATGGATTGATTTGAATAATAGGCCGAATCAGGGTCCATATCCTGATCCAGCTCGAATACTGTAATAGTCTGACTTGACATAGAATCCCCATAAAATCCCGAATAGGATAATGACAGGATAAGGGAGTCAAGCTCAGGGGCGGTGCCAAAATCTTGTCCGTTCTCAGATAACCGGAACTGGGAATATATTTCTGCTGTGGTCTTTCCGAAGACAGGGTCAAGCATGCTTCCCAGCATCCCTGTTTTGACGACGTTTACATCAGTTCTTACCGAATCTTCACGCAGGGAATGCGAAAGCAATCCCGTACTATTATCAAAAACCACTGATAATTCATCGGAAACCGGCTGAAGGCTGAGCCCTACCTGGTCAGGCTTTTTGTTACATGCTGTGAGAAAAGTTATCAGGATAACGGCAGTAAGGCTGGCCGAAATAATTCTTCTTGTTTTCAATTTCCCGGTGTTAAAATCAATCAATATGCTATTTATGCATCGCTTACCCCTGGAGGATCTCATCATAGAATTCCGAATATGCATCAATATAGGCTTCCTCATCCTGATAATCCAAAACAGGCTTTTTGATGGTTTTCAGATATTTTTCAATTTCCGGATTGATTTTTTCACTTCCGATAATGATGGCATCTGAATCTTCGATGGCTGCTTTGATTAGGCTAACGTAGTCGGGAGTTTTATAGTGTGCCAGGTCTTTGTTTGTTAAACCTTCCACCTTCATTTTTTCTGCAAGTCCCGTGTTCAGGCTTCCGCTGAACTCATCATCATAAACAGAAAGGATCATTTTAGCATCAGCAAACAAAGGATTTATATTATAAGCTCTCTTAAGATATACGGGTACAAGGGAAGTAAACCATCCGTGACAGTGAACTATATCAGGGCCCCATCCAAGCTTTTTAACGGTTTCAAGAACGCCCCGGGTAAAAAACACTGTGCGTTCATCGTTGTCGTCAAAAGGTTTCCCGTTCTTATCTGTCAGTGTGAACTTACGATGGAAATAATCTTCATTGTCAATAAAGTATATCTGCATGCGGGCCTGCTGAATGGAAGCAACCTTGATGATAAGAGGGTGATCAATATCATCAATAATCAAATTCATTCCGGAAAGCCTGATCACTTCATGAAGCTGGTTTCTTCTTTCATTGATACTTCCATAGCGTGGCATGAAAGTCCGGATTTCTTTACCCCTTTCCTGTATTCCCTGTGGAAGATGCCTGCCAATTTTTGCCATGGGACTTTCTTCCAGATAAGGAAGGATTTCCTGGGCCACAAATAATACCCTTGTTTTTTCCATAATGTCAGTTGTTGGGGATTTAGAATTTACAAAATTACGAAAAAACCAGCAATTATTCAATTTACACAGGCTAATAGTCAATGAATCAATGAAATTACCGGATGTTAAAATATTCCAATATTATGCAATCGGAGATTAAACATACAGGACAGAAGGGAATTTTTATGCCATGATTATTGCTCAGGAAGATGGGATTCAAGGCTTTGAAAAACATAAAAAGTGGTTTTTCTTTTCCGGATATTAAGCGTAATCGTGTGTGCTTGCGTTTGTTGTCCATTGGAGGTATTCAGCCTTATATCATGGTCTCCTTCAGGAAGCTTAACCCGGGTATAATAAATGGAGTGAGGTAATGTTTGCCAGTTACGTGTATCTGCTTTTTCTGTAATGGCATTCAGGATGGTGATTGCCGCCGGCGCAATGTCACCTGCATCAAGCTTGTTTTCTTCAGATTGTTCTTTTGTGGCTTCCCGTACGGCCACCTCCATGGCCCTTTTGGTGGCTACTCTTAACAAGGCATTGGCAAATTCCCTCAGCATCCTGTCGTGAAGGGTTTTAAAGGCGATGTTATTGATATTTTCCGCCAGTTCAAGGGGTAGGGTCTGACTTTCAACATTGAGCGATGCTTCGGTGAAAACTGGTACCCTTTCAACATATTTTGGAAAGGCAACACGCAATATGCTCAGGTCCCGCAACTGTGCTTGCTCACCCGGGGAGCGATCACCAATATAGAAAGGGAAAGTAAACCCGTATTCCTCATTGGTATAAGTTACAAAACCAGCATCCCCCGGTATCATGGTAAAGGCGATGCTCCATTCGCTTTTTACAGGGCCGAAACCGTTTTGCCAGATAAACACAAGATCTCCGCTATCAGGATCATCCTTCTCATATTGTATGCCGAACTTTTGCTCATAATGGTCCACCTCATCATGGAATCCGGTAAGATAAGCAGTCCGCAAAATATCTTTCTTCAGTTGCAAAGGGGCTGCGAGGCCAAAATTATCCAGATAAATATTTTCATATGCTTCCAGGGCATTGCGATAGGCTATAAAGGCATTGTTGTAGTCTCCATCGGCATCGTAAAGCATGCCAATTATAACATGGGCAAATGCATCATCCGAATAGCGGTTCTTATGATCTTTATACTTGCTGTTAAGCTTTTGCAGCTTTATTGTGATCCTTCGTGCCTCTACTATGGCGCCCTCATAATTGCCCAGCTGAATATAATTCAGGGCCTTGAAGTAGTTTACCATGACTTTTTCAAAATCTTCAGCCTGGTAGGGCTTAACTCCGGGATTACTGATGAGCGCGAAAGCTTCGTACCCGATTTGCTTACGGAAATCCTCTATTAAAAGATCTGCTGTTTCCAGGTCTTCATTGCTGCTGTTGTAATCACCCAGCATCCAGCTAACCCAGCCGCGGTACATGTGATAGAGAAGCTTATTCTTGCCTTCTTTGTCTTTATCATTTTTGCTGAGCCATTGCTGAGCCTTTTCAATCTCACCTTCCATAATATATGTCTGGAAGCGTAGCGTCTTTTGATAATAGGTAGCACAGCCGGCAAGGATGATCGCTGCCATGATCAGCACAACGACTGAAGGCTTGAATTTCATGAGTAAAATGGCTTAGCTGTGCTTATGACCGGCAGCACTTAATTTTTTATGTACTTCTTGATCTTCTTATCACCGATCCAGACAATCTCGTTTGTCTCAATATTGGTAAGTTCCAGGTTGATCTGATAAAAGTTAACAGTTTCCCTGCCTTCTGAATCAACTATTGAATTGATGCTTCCCTGGAGCATAAAATCAGCACCCATTTCGCGGCCCCATGCCTTCATGGTCTCTGCAGAGGAATAATCTTGCTGGTCGGCCCTTTCCAGGCGGATATCATCCCGCTTTTCACCTCCCTGAACCAGGCGAATCTGCTGGGAGTTGATGAAAGCCTTTTCGAGGTCTTTGATAAATGTTTCCGCATCAATGTGTTCATGGCTTTTGTTTTTCACAAAGCCGCAGATAATAACAGGTTTATCACCACCATGGGTATCGCGGAAATTGTTCAACCAGGCTTCAGTGAGCGACTGGCTGATCATGGCATCTGCCGTTAAACGGGAGTCTGTGTCATTCCATCTTCCACTAAGGTCGATCTGTTCATCGGGAGAGACCCGGGTAACTTTTTTTTGAGAACTGCAGCCGCTTGCAAAGATCACCAGTGCAGCAATGCCCAGCATGATAAAAGACTTTTTCATAAGGTATAACTTGGATTGAGATTAATATTTATTGACTTGGGGTAAAGATAATCAAATCAACAGAACATATGTTCCCCCAAAGGAACAAGCGGAACATAACAATTTCTTAACCGCGGAAAAACAATGCCTTTATTATGAGGCTTGCCATTCTGGGGTTTTCTTTAAGGCGTCGTGTTGAATATGCAAACCATTGTGAGCCAAAGGGGACGTATACGCGCATGCGATGTCCTTTTTCAACAACAGATTTTCGCAATTCGGGCGTTACGCCATACAACATTTGAAACTCATACATTTCCTTTGGTACGTTGTACTTTTCAATCAGCTTATAGGCACCTTCCACCAATGGCTTGTCGTGGGTTGCAATCCCCGGGTACATTTTATTTTCAAAAATATATTCCAGGTCGGTGAGGAAATGATCGTTGATCTCCTGATATTTTTTAAAGGCAACTTCAGCAGGTTCAACATAAATGCCTTTACAAAGCCTGTAATTTACCGGATTTGATACAGTGTTCAGGTCTTCAAGGCCTTTAATGTCGTCTAGGGTCCGTTTCATATATGACTGGAAGACAAGGCCCGTATTTTCAGGAAACTCATCTTTCAGCCTTCTGAAAAGCGTAATTTCCCTGTCTACACATTGAGAATCTTCCATATCAACCCTGACAAAATTTCCATATTCAGCGGCTTTGACAACGATCTCCCTGATATTATTATAGCAAACCTCTTCGTCGAGCAAAAGACCAAACATCGTGGGTTTCAATGAGTAATTACCGTCAATAT
>DAOVZP010000116.1 GCA_030635045.1 Bacteroidota bacterium
ATATGCTCACGGAGGATTTCAGGGTACATCGAGCCGGCTCCGATAAGCCCAAGCCCACCGGCATTGCTCACTGCAGAAGCCAGTTCCCAACCGCTGCACCATATCATGCCTGCCTGGATAATGGGATATCTGATGCCAAATAACGCTGATATTTTGTTCATGGCTTGGTTCAATATTAAAATGATACTGGATGCTGGATACTGGATACTGGATCACATCACCTTCAGCATGGCAGAAACGATGTTATCTGCCCCGTCGGCGATTTGAAGAATATTGGCATCCAGCATATAGCATGGTGTTGAAAAGAGGTTCAGGTTGTCATCATAAACAACATCCCCATGGGTAGTGTTGATATGTGTCCCTCCCATTTTCTCAATGGCTTCAATGGTCCCCTGGTCCTGACCGATGGTAACGGTAGCATCACTGAAGATCTTTGCTATCATGGCCGGTGCAATGCACAGTGCACCGATAGGTTTCCCGTTATTGTTGGTTTCCTTCACAGCCCTGACCACTTCCTCATTTACTTCGGCATCGGCTCCGTGAAATGCAACGGTTGAAAGGTTCTTGGCCACACCAAAGCCACCAGGGAAGATCAGGCCGTCATAAGCATTCGCATCATATTCTTTCAGATCCTTGATGACTCCCCTGGCGATCCTTGCTGATTCTATCAGCACATTTCTTGATTCCTGCATTTCTTCGCCCGTGATATGGTTGATCACATGATGTTGGGGAATGTCGGGGGCAAATATGTCATATGAAGCCCCATTTTTCATTATGGCATATAAGGTAAGCGTGGCCTCATGTATCTCGGCCCCGTCAAACACACCATTTCCTGAAAGCACTACAGCAAACTTTTTCATATCCTGTTAATTTGATGATTAACAAAAGGGTTGCCAACCCTAATAAGGTTGGCAACCCTTTTAAGCTTTCTTAAATATGATGGCAACAACAGTAACATCGTCACCGCCCATATTAATTGCCATTCCGTATGGTTTATCAGCCTTTATTTCTATTTGTGCATCTCCTGCATTACCGGTCAGCTGTTCCCACATGGTCACCGCCATGTGCACACCGGTTCCTCCTGTCGGGTGTCCCCAGCCAATCAGTCCACCGGTAGTGTTCATCGGAATCATGCCATCACGGGCGGTATTCCCTTCTGCAACAAATTTAGCACCTTCACCGGGTTTGGCAAAGCCGAGAGCTTCAGTGCCCAACACACCGGCAATGGAAAAGCAATCATGTGTTTCAACCGTGCCAAGGTCATCAATGGTAATGCCGGCCGAATCCATAGCTTCATGTGCAGTTTCCTTAATACAAGTTAGTTCCACAGGATCGGGTGGGTCTTCCGTGAGGTTCCTGACCTTATGTCCAAAGGCTATCACTTCAACAGCCTGATCTTTAGGGATGCCGATCCTCTCCAGTCCTTCCTCGGAAACAAGGGCTACTGTTGAAGCACCATCCGACACCTTTGAGCAATCCAACACATTCAGATTGTCGACAAAAGCAGCTCCATTGGGTTTAAATTTCTTGTACAGGGCATCCAGATCGGGTACATTGTTTTCATGCTCCTGTGCTGTAGGGCAAAGTCTTGCATTTTCAATAGCATTCCTGAACCAACGGCCCATGCCTTCCCTTGCATAGTCGTAGCCATATTTTTCATAATATGCTCCTGCCCGGTCGCTGAATTGTCCGGGGAAGAAGAATGCATGTCCGTTTTTACGTTTACCAAACCAGCCTGCGCCGGCCAGCACATCAGCACCATAAATGGCTTTCATGGTATTCTGCACCTCAACTCCCATTGTCAGCACTACATCTGCTGAGCCTGACATTATACTTTTGATGGCTGTAACAAGGGCGAGTCCGCCGGATGCACAGGCACCTTCAACCCTGATGGCAGGCTTATATTGCAACTTTTCATCGATCATTGGGAAAAAGCCGCCAAGATGAGCTTGCTTATTGAAGCGGGCAGCCATAAAATTGCCAACAACACATTCATCAACATTATCTGCACCACCGATCTTTTCAAGTGTTTTTTGTCCGGCCTCTTTAACATAATGTTCAATTCCCGGCCTGGGCTTTTTCGGGTGAAACTCACTTCTGCCGGTACCCATGGATATGGTATTATACCCGGCCACCATATATATCTTTTTATTGAGCTTTGTCATAATTCAAATTTTTCCGGTGATTATTCAAAATAATTATTAATTGGTCCGTAGGAATGGAAGAAACCTGTAAGCAATACGGTGTTGACATCCTCTTTGCTATGGGCAACATTATCGGCTACCAGGCCTTCGCCGATAGCATTCGATCTCCGGCCATAAGCAACGGCAAGCTTAGATCCCAGGGTATCAAGCACTTTCATGTCGTTGTAAAACTTCAGCAACACTTCATCCTTATTTTTCATTCGTACCACTTTCTTCCAAACGATACTTGCATCCGGAGTAGCTCCAATCCTTTCATCAATATGGGAGAATGTATCAAAGCCGACATATTTATTTGTGTCAGGATCGATAACGGCCACCGGCTTTCCTTTTTCATACTTCAGGAAGCCATCTTTCTGAGATCCGTTTGAATGCTGTCCTCCCTTAACACCATCAGCAAAAAGCTTATCAAGCAGCGGGCTATACAGGTCTTCATCATCAAGGAATGGGTTCATCACTCCCATTATGAACCTGACCACATCAATTCCCACATAATCGATCAACTGGAAAATTCCCATTGGCCTTACAAGGAAGTCCTGCGACACTTTATTAACTATGTATATTGATTCCGGCATCGAGAATTTAGCAGAAAGCTTTTCTGCCTGGGTAATTCCATGAAGCGCATCCCTCATAAAATGGCCATTGCCGATAAAGCCGGCAAAATCGTTAGAGGGGACAACCACCTTGCGCAGGTTTTTTGCAAATTCATGCGCAAATTCCTTTGCTTCAGGCAGGGTTTTATCTGTCCAGATCAATTCAACCAATTTCTGTATAGCCGGTGGGTTATAGAAATGGAAACCTATTACACGGCCGTTCAGTTCAGCTTCATCATCAAGGATGTTGATAGGCACTGAAGACGTATTAGTAAAAAACCATGGTTTATGATCATTATTGGCATCAATTTCCTTAAAGATCTTTACTTTCAGATCTTTATTCTCATTCACAGCCTCGAAGATCAGGTTTGATTCGTATGCTGCTTCCAGCCTGGAAGTAGGGCGAATTACAGAGATCACATCAACAATGTACTCTTCGATGATATCTGAATTTTCGATCAGGTCCTGGCGGTCATGATACAGCTTGCGTAACACAACAGTTTTCTTTTCGGCAATTTTCAGCACCTGCGCCCTGAGATATTTCACCAGTCCTGCCAGTCCCTCATCGGAAAGGTCCATGGCATTCAGAACAAATGTTTTGTCTTTGTTCTCCGGTTTCAACATCAGGTCTGCCATTTCAACTGCCGTGAGCAATAGGATACCGCTCCCCATCTTCCCGGCAGCTCCAAGCACAGTTACATTTTGTAATCTTTCTTCGTATGTCATAGTATTTTCAATATTTAATTGTATGGTTTACTAATATAAGTTTGGAGTGACTAAAGTGAACTAAAGTGCCTAAAGTTATTGAATAAGTTTAATTTTAGCTCACTCCGAACTTAAGGCACTTTAGTCACTTCATTACCATTCCGGCTTTCTTTTATCCAGGAAGGCTTTCATCCCGGTTTCCCCTTCATCCTTGAAGAGTGTACCGAACATATCTGCTTCCAACTCTGAGCCTTCGTTAAAACCTTCCGCCATCCCTTGCCGGACTACTTTTTTTATCAGCTTTATTGCCTTTGGGCCTTTTGTAATGATGGTATTGGCAATGCCCATGACCGTTTCCATTAATTCTTCCGGTTCCACAACTTTCTGAACTAATCCAATTCTCAGAGCATCAGCGGCACCTATCATGTCGGCCGTCATCAGAAGATATAACGCATCTCCCAGGCCTGTCAGCCTGGGAAGGCGTTGCGTCGCTGCATAACCGGGAATGAGGCCAAGGCTTACCTCGGGCTGTCCGAATTTCGATTTGCTGCTTGCAATCCTGAAATCACATCCCATTGCCAGCTCAAGCCCGCCTCCAAGGGCAAAGCCATTGATGGCTGCTATGACAGGTATTTCCATTTCACCCAGGCTGCGGAAAGTATTTTGTCCAAGACGGCTGAAATCAGATCCTTCTTCAGGTGTTTTATCAACCATTTCTGCAATGTCGGCACCGGCCACGAAGGCCTTCCCTTCCCCGGTGATGATCATAACCCTGACATCCGTGCGACCATTTATCTCGGCGACAACCTGGTCCATTTCATTGAAAAACCTGGTGTTGAGGGCATTTAATGCCTCAGGGCGGCTGATGGTGACCAGAGCGATCTGATCACTAACCTCCACCTTTAAAATCTGTAATTCCATAATCAAAGGGTGCTTAAAAATTAGAGTTATCAAATTTATGAAAATTTGCTTAGCCTGATACACTTCAGGCAATAAAATGACAGCTTAATTACAAACGCCATTTATATCTAAAAATGTACTTTTTTGCATATTTTTAACAGAATTAATGCAACAAAGTATTAGGTTTGTATGTTTTATTATTGAAATCAACATGATGATAAAAGGAATTATCAAAAATTCAGTGTCTGTTTTTCTTGCTGCAATTGTTTTGATTGCAACAAGTGGGTTTACTGTTTTACGGCATTCCTGTCAGGCTCAAGATACTACTGAATTCTCGCTTTTTATTCCTGAATTTAGCTGTGAACATCAAGGAAACCAGGAAAAGAGCAACATTCATTCATGTTGTAGTATCCCTGTGCTTCCGGCATCTGAAACATATGATACGGAAAAATGCTGTGATACTGATACATTCCTGGTGAAATTGGATGTCACCTTTGATATACATCATCTTACTAAAAAGGCCATCCCAGCAGACCTTGACCATTCGGTTGAGAGAGCACAAGAGATTGAAATCCCTAATGGGGAAATAACACATATAATCATAAGCAATGATCTTCCGCCCCCCCTGGGAGGGAAATCACTGCATATTTTCCTCAACCAACTGAATATCCCTTTTCCTTCTGTTTAGTATTCTGGTTCCAGCTTAATCTGCCTGAACTATTCATACTATTTCATAATTGAACAGAAGAATTGCCATGTCTTTAAAAATAATTATTACAATCATATTTGCCGGAATATTCACTTTATCGTATACGCAGCACCTTGAAGGTATTATATACCATTTTGAGGAACATCAGGATGATGAACACGGCCATGAAGCACATGATCACCAGGAGCCCCTGCCGGGAGCAAATGTCTATTGGGCAGGAACTACAACAGGTACCTCAACAAATGCGGACGGTGAATTCCATTTAGCTTTCCCGGAAAAGGAAGAACCCATCCTGGTTGTAAGTTATATTGGTTATAAGAACGACTCTGTTTTTATCAACCATGGACAGCACGAGATCGAGATCATCCTAAGCATCAATAATACACTCAAAGAGGTTGTCATTACCAACAAACCATCCGGAACATTCATTTCCAGGCTGGACCCTATCTATACCCAGAACATCACCGGGGCAGAGCTTCATAAAGCAGCATGCTGTAATCTCTCTGAAAGCTTTGAAACCAATGCATCTGTTAATGTGTCCTACAGTGATGCTGTCACAGGAGCAAAGCAGATCCAACTGCTGGGGCTCAGCGGAACTTACAGTCAGCTCATGACCGAAAATATCCCGAATTTACGCGGATTAGCAACTTCTTTTGGTTTAGGATATATCCCGGGTACATGGATGGAATCCATACAGATATCCAAAGGCACTTCTACGGTGATAAATGGATTTGAAGCCATTGCCGGGCAGATCAATGTAGAATACCTGAAACCGGACAATGCCGA
>DAOVZP010000293.1 GCA_030635045.1 Bacteroidota bacterium
GGAACACAAAAGGACCCTACACCCAACTTCAAGTACTCCAAGTACTCCAAGTACTCCACGTACTTCAAGTACTTCAAGTACTCTTTGTACCAAAATCCCCCCAAACTAAGTAAAAACCCTTAGTGGATAAAAAGTGCTATTACTTAATATATATGTAAGTATTTAAGTATACATTTGGAATCAGGTATATAAGGCGACCAAAACTTTAGAGCAAAAGGCATATACCACCCATCTTATTAGTTATCATTTTTTTTGCTGCATGCATCATGCAAAGGCTTAATACAGTGTAAACAAACCAAACTTATAACTGATAATTATCATGAGAAAACAAAATCTTTTATTGTGCGGCATCTTATTTGCGGCAACACAGGTTTTTGGCCAGACTACGACCAACAAAGCTGCTTTAAATGAATTCTCACAACAGAAGGCAGCAGAATTTCAGGTCAGGAAAGCTGAGGCTTTGAACTTCGCAACCCAGAACAACCTTCCCTTCATTATCGACAATGATGAAGTACTGATGGAACTGATGTATATTGATGAGCTTGGTCAGCCGCAATACTACATTACAAACAATACAAATGCTTCGGCTACTATTTCCACCAACAAGGTAAATTCAGGAGGTGGATATGGTTACACCCTTGATGGCTCCGGCATGACCGTTCATGAATGGGACGGCGGTGCAGTGCTTCTCACTCACCAGGAATACAGTGGCAGGGTTGTGATGGGCGATGGTGTTACCGCCACTCATTACCACTCCACCCACGTAGCCGGTACGATGATTGCCTCCGGTGTGGTTGCAAACGCAAAGGGCATGGCACCTGCTGCCGGCCTGAGGGCTTTCGACTGGAACAGCGATGAGTCGGAAATGGCAAGTGAAGCTGCCAACAACAATGCATTGGTCTCAAATCACTCCTATGGCTACGGCCGGGGATGGGTATGGACCGGTACTGCATGGCAATGGTACGGGAATACCAGTATCAGCACACAAGAAGACTATTTATTTGGCTTTTATGAAAGCCAGGCACAGGATTGGGACCAGATCGCTTATGATGCACCCTATTACCTGATCTGTAAATCAGCCGGGAATGACCGTGGTGATGGCCCCTCGAATCCACCATATCCGCTCGACGGACCATACGATTGTATTGGACATGCCGGGATCGCCAAAAATGTATTAACGGTCGGTGCCGTTGAAGATATCGCAGGTGGATATACAACACCTTCAAGCGTGGTGATGAGCTCTTTCAGCGGATGGGGACCTGCCGACGACGGCCGTATTAAGCCCGACGTTGTTGCCAATGGAGTGAGCCTTTACTCCACCGACAGTGATAATAACACAGATTACACTTCACTGAGCGGGACTTCCATGTCGACACCTTCGGCCGCTGGTTCTGCGATCCTGCTGCAGGAACACTATGAAAACCTGAACGGGACCGGGAATTTTATGCGTGCATCTACATTGAAAGCCCTGATAATCCATACTGCCGATGAAGCAGGTAATAATGACGGGCCTGATTATGAATTCGGCTGGGGACTGATGAATACCCTTGCTGCCGCTGATGTGATCTCAGATGATGCATCACTCAATACCATAGAAGAAATTACACTGAACAATGGTGGAAACTATCAACGTACAATTACTGCTGAAGGCGGACAGCCACTGCAGGTCACCATCGTTTGGACAGATGTTCCAGGTACTCCTGTAGGTGCCTCGCTTGACCCGATAACTGCTATGATCGTGAATGAGCTCGACCTCAGGATCACACAGGCATCCAACACCTACTATCCATGGAAACTCGAACGTAACAATCCCTCTAATGCCGCAACGCGCAGTGGAGAGAACAATGCAGATAATGTTGAAATGGTTACCATCGATGCTCCGGCAGCCGGTGTTGACTATACCATTGTGGTTGACCATGACGGAACTCTTTCCGGCGGATCACAGGTATTCTCATTGGTTATAACAGGAATAGGTACAGGCACAGCCTTGCCACCTGTTGCAGACTTTTCTGCCGATGAAACGAATCCACTGACAGGATCAACCGTAACATTTACCGACCTTTCAACCAATGGCCCGACAAGCTGGGCATGGTCATTCGATCCGGCTACAGTCACTTTCGTAAATGGTACCAATGCCGGTTCTCAGTATCCTGAAGTTACTTTTAATGTGGCAGGCAGTTATGATGTTACCCTTGTAGCTACAAATGCAGAAGGCTCCGATACTGAAGTTAAGGCTTCATATATCAATGCTACCGACCCGCTGCCTTTCTCACTGCCATGGACTGAAGATTTTGAAGACGTTATCACAACGACCTATATTACAAGTGCAGCAACCATCAACGGATTGCCGGAATGGAGCTATGATAAGACTGCAAACGGACGTCTGCGGTTTACTGCCGGCAGCGGATTTTATTACTCCGGCAGCCATGCGGCAACCATTGACGCCAACCCATCAGGGACATATTCGGTGAACTACCTTATCAGCACCCTCGACATGTCGGCTTATCAGGCATCTTTAAACCTGGAGTTGTCATTCTATTTTATGCACCATGGAGAGGAGTCACATGCAAATGACCGTGTTTGGATAAGGGGAAGCAATGGTGATAGCTGGATCCAGGCATACGACCTATATTCCAACCGTGGGACCGGCGGTGCCTGGAATGAAGTGAACAATATTGATATTGATGCCTTGCTGAGTGCAAACGGGCAGACCTTATCATCTACTTTCCAGATCCGTTTCGGACAGGAGGATAACTATCCGGCAACCAGTACTACGGCCAGCGATGGCTTTACTTTTGATGATATTACCATCCTGGAAGTCGATCCTACTGCAAATATCATTAGCAGCTTTCCATATACGCAAAGCTGGGAGTTAGGCCTTGGCTTATGGTTCCAGGGAACCAATGATGATTTCGACTGGAGCAGGAACAGTGGCGGTACCCCGTCCAGTTCTACAGGCCCGACCGAAGCTCATGACGGAAGCTATTATATGTTTACTGAATCTTCAAGCCCCAGGGTAAATGGCGATGAAGCGCACCTTGAAGCAACTTTCAACTTTAGTGCACTGCAAAATCCTGAACTGTCATTCTATTACCATATGTATGGAGTATCCATCGAGTCATTGCATGTCGATGTTTATGATGGCAGCTGGAATAGCAGCGTATGGTCAGTGAGTGGCCCTCAGCAAAGTGCACAGACTGATCCATATAAGCAGGCAACGGATTCGTTCGGGGTCCTTACCAGGCATATCAAGAATTATGAGAGAGATGGCTTGTATCTGCTAGGAAAATGATTGCTTTTTCTACGTACCTCCGTTCGCAGGGATTCCAATGTGTTCAATTATTTTCAAAGGAAATAGAAATA
>DAOVZP010000327.1 GCA_030635045.1 Bacteroidota bacterium
ATTTGAAAGGAGCTGTCGTGACCAGACGGCTCTTTTCTTTTTACGCCGGCTGTAACGCCGGTTTTTTTATGTCTCGGAGGATAAAAAAAAATACGAGGCACAAAGCAATCTGAAATTACCTCGCACCCCGTACCATGTACCTTGTACCCTGTACCTTGTACCTTGAACCTATTATCTTACCTGATAATCAACTTTTCAGTAGTTATTGCATTACCTGCTTTCACAGTGCAAACATAAGTTCCTGCAAGAAGATCACCCACTTCAATATTAATATTGACACGACCATTCATTTGTCCCTGCTTAACTTCCCTGACCCTTTGGCCGGTTATGTTCATAATGTTTACGGATACATCTGCCGGATCCTCCAGATTAAATTTCACCATAACTTTATCAGTAGCCGGATTCGGACTTAACTCGACTAAGATGTCCTGAAGTCCGTTAATGTTTTCACTAATACTAATTCCAACCTGAATGTCACATTGCCCATGTATTATGCGGTTCTGCTGCCAGGCATGATCGTCGCTCCAGGCAAGTCCGGGAGTGATGTCGGCATTATAAATATAGTGCACAGCGCTACTTGTAACTTTTCCGATAACAGGATAATAACATTCGTCAAATATATGTGAGATATGAGTTGTGAGGTCTTCAAATTCTCCCCATACTCCACCTGTATTCAACCTGAGCCAAAGGTGTTTGTAATTAAAAGCTTCAATCTCATAGGTCTCAGTAGTGGAAGCATAGATCACGCATATATTCCCAAATTCATTAATGCCAATTGTCGGCATATTTGAGGGGCCATGCTGCTGGTAATACATGATATCCGTATTCAGTGTAACTTCCCCATCACCATCTACATCCTGCATCCAGCCTATATAGTTTACATCCTCGATCATTTCAGAGTTTGCAAATCCGTACTGAGGCGGTGCAAGCGCATCCACGTCTTCCGAGAATGGTTCCATATCTTCATTCCAATAACCAATACCATCATAATACGGCCAGAGGGTATAAGATGTGCCAACCTCAAAATGAGCAACCCTGTTGATACCAAATACAACATGTGCCATTCCATCAGGATCCAGGGCAATGTTTGCAGTATTACACACACTAAAAAATGTATCTGTGATAGTTGTATTCCAATCAAAGAATTGGTACGGATGCTCCCATATAACAGTCTTTTCCCAGGTATCACCGTTATCATCGGACTTCATAATGAACATATCAGCCCAATCGCTGCTATGCAGCATGGCAATAGTATTCCCTTTTGCTGCCAGCACATAATCATCAGCACCCAATTCTAAATAATAATCATCCCCCATTCCGTCAAGAACAACATTATGCGGTTCCCAGGTTTCGCCACCATCCGCTGAGCGGGAATACAGCAGAGCCTGCCCCTGTCCCAAATATGCTACATAAGAATTCGCGAATAAATGAATGATCTCATTATTCTCACCGGAGGTGATCATCCTGGGCCATGTAAGGTCATTTTCTATTCCGGCCGGTCCGAGGAAGTTCGTTTGAGTCCAGCTTCCTGTCCCTTTAGTTTCTCTCTGTGACCATTCAAGGCCTGTTACACCATTGTGTGCTACAGAGATCTCTCCACCTGTACCCCATGCTGCAATGCTGGGCCAGCCACAGCGGGTATCCTGAATCCTTGCAGTTGGCCAGGGGCCCCATGCAGTACCGTCAAAATAATTATATGCTGTTCCACGATTGGGAAATGCAGTTGCTTCCATGCCTCTGGTCCAGACTGCCGCCATCGTCCCATCGTCCCATACCTGGAAACGATTACCGATACTGGCATTTGATTGTAAGTCGTAAAATGTTTCGCCCAACTCAGTCTCAATGGGATCCAGCATACCTTTATTACTGACCATGCTTATTTCATGGTTCATAAAAGGATTAACGGCATGGTTAGGTGCCCGGTAGTCTACTTTTACGGCAGTCTCCAATTGTGATTCACTCACACTTGGAATGTTCTGTGCATTAAGCGTCATGCCAATGCACAGCACCAATGCGAAAAGAAATGATTTTTTCATATTACATAGTTTTAATTAAACATTACATTATTCAAGAAGGCTTTTATATATTAATTGTATTGTTACTGGTTACTGGTTACTGGTTGCTGGCTGCTAGCTGCTAGTTACCAGAAGCCAGTAACCAGAAACAATCCTTATCTTACAAGCATCCGTTTCGTAACCCTGCTATCACCGGCATTCACAGTATAGAAATAAGTTCCTGCACCTAATTCCGATGCATCGATCCTGAATTCATGTAAGCCGGTATTTACAAATCCTTTGTTCTGTGTCATTACTACCTGCCCTGTAATATTGCTGAGTTCCATGCTAAGCTCAGCAGCTTCTTGCAGTTCTACCCTGAAAGTTGTAAAGGTGCTGACCGGGTTTGGGAAGTTTTGAGATACCGTGATCGCACCCGAACCACTGGTTATTTCTTCAATACCAACAGGTATCAGGTCAGGTGTTGGAAGCATTGCATAATATTGCCTGTTTTCCTCGTAAGCATGGTCTTCGTCAAGCGCCAGGCCGGGTGTAAGGTCGGCATTATAGATATAGTGGATGTTATCGTCGGAACTGCTGGTAAGCTGAGGGTAAATACTTTCGTCGAAGATATGCACAATATTAGAGGTAAGGTCCAGAAACTCATACCACACTCCACCGGACATACCACGGGCCCAGATATGCTTGTAATTGTAGGTGTCGTTATGATAAGTTTCTGTAGTGGCAGAAAACAACACGAATACCCTGTTTGCATCATCAACGGTAATGGTCGGCATTGTACACGGGCCCAGTGTGCGGTACGTCATGATATCATCAACGCCGGTTCCAATGAGGGTGACCTCCCCATCACCATCTACATCCTGCATCCAGCCAATATAGTTTACGTCTTCCAGCATTTCAGAATTGGCATAACCATATTGAGGTGGGGCCAATGCATCCACATCGTTTGAGAATGGGTCCATATCTTCGTTCCAATAACCGATCCC
>DAOVZP010000177.1 GCA_030635045.1 Bacteroidota bacterium
AAGGATGTTTAACAGCTATATCTATAAGGAGTCCAATGTTTACGACCGGCGTATTTCAGAATATGCCACCGGCCTGGACGCCCTGTATGAATCTGAAAGGATAAAAAATGAACTCTTCGAGTTCGAACACGACCTCTGGGAATTCTAAAAAAAAGCCCTTCGCACCGCGAAGGGCTTTTTTTTAAACTTCTTCAATCTTCTATCTCCTTCAAATCTTGAATCTCAAATATCGAATATCAAATATCGAATATCAAAATTCCCCTGAATAAACCCTATATTTGTTAGTACAAATCACTAACATGAACACCGGAATACTGGACAACTCCATAGAATACCTGAAGGGTGTAGGGCCAAAAAGAGCCGCACTGCTGAAAAATGAGATCGGTGTGCATACCTTCGGCGACCTTCTTCAGTATTATCCTTTCCGCTACATCGATAAGTCCAGGATCCACAAGATATCTGAGATCACCTCTGATCTGGCCTATGTACAGCTTCGGGGTACCATCAGCAACCTTAAGGTAATCGGAAAGCCACGGGCACAGCGGCTCACTGCCATCCTCAGCGACGAGAGCGGAGCCATGGAGCTGGTATGGTTCAAAGGCTTTAAATGGCTGGATGGAAAGTTCAAACCCGGAGTCGAATACATTATCTTTGGCAAACCAGCACTGTTCAACAATAAATATAACATTGTCCACCCTGAGGTAGATCTTCCCGATGAAGAAAGTGAAGACTTGAGCAAGGTGCTTCAGGGGCATTACAGTTGTACGGAAAACTTACGTACCCGCGGCTTGTCTAGCCGCAATATCAGCAAGCTCATACGCACCATGATGCTGAAGGTGCTGGGAGGTATCCCTGAAACCTTATCACCTGCCATCATAAAAAACCTTGGCCTGCTATCGCGTGAAGAGGCCTTTCAGAATATTCATTTCCCCAAGAACCAGGAGCTGCTGCGCAAAGCACAGGCACGCTTAAAGTTCGAAGAGCTGTTTTATATTCAGCTGCGCCTGCTAAGGCAAAAGATCGGCAGGCAGGAAGAGGTGGACGGCCATCCCTTTGCAAATGTGGGCGACTATACCAACGCATTTTACAAGCAGCACCTCAGCTTTGAGCTCACCAACGCACAGAAGAGGGTCATCCGTGAGATCCGTGCCGACCTGGGCTCCGGCAAGCAGATGAACAGGCTGCTGCAAGGTGATGTAGGCAGCGGCAAGACCCTGGTTGCGCTGATGTCGATGCTCATAGCGCTTGACAACAATTTCCAGGCCTGCCTGATGGCACCCACTGAGATTCTTGCCAACCAGCATTTTGCCACCATCAGCAACATGACCTCAGCCCTGGGCATAAGGGTTGAATTGCTGACAGGATCCACGAAAGCGGCAAAGCGCAAACAGTTGCATGAAGACCTTCGCAGCGGTGAGCTTCAGCTGTTGATCGGCACCCATGCCCTTCTGGAAGAGCAGGTGAAGTTCAAAAACCTGGGATTGGTGGTCATCGATGAGCAGCACCGTTTCGGCGTTGCCCAGCGGGCCCGGCTGTACTATAAAAATGTGATCCCGCCCCACATCCTTGTCATGACAGCCACGCCCATCCCCAGGACGCTGGCCATGACCCTCTATGGCGATCTCGACTTTTCTGTTATTGACGAAATGCCTCCCGGAAGAAAACCTGTGAAGACCTACCATTTCTTCGATTCAAAGCGCCTTCGCCTGTTTGGGTTCATGAGGGAGCAGATAGCCCTTGGCAGGCAGATATATATAGTATATCCCCTGATCCATGAATCCGAGAAGCTCGACCTTAAAGACCTGATGGATGGCTATGAAAGCATCAGCCGTGCCTTTCCCCTCCCCGACTACCCCATCAGCATTGTGCATGGCAAGCTCAAGTCTGATGCCAAAGACTTTGAAATGAAACGCTTCATCAAGGGTGAGACAAAGATCATGGTGGCCACCACGGTAATAGAAGTAGGTGTTGATATTCCGAATGCTTCTGTTATGGTGGTCGAAAATGCCGAGCGTTTTGGCCTGTCGCAGCTGCATCAGCTCCGCGGCCGTGTTGGCAGGGGTGCCGATCAGTCGTATTGCATCCTCATGTCAGGCAACAAGCTTTCGGAAGAGGCACGCACCCGCCTGAAGACCATGACAGATACCACCGATGGCTTCCTGATAGCAGAGACCGACCTGAAACTGCGTGGCCCGGGCGACCTCGCCGGCACACAACAAAGTGGCATCCTTGACCTGAAGATCGCCAACCTCCTGCGTGATGAAAAGATCCTTAAATATGCCCGTAACCTGGCAATGGAAATACTGGAAAAGGATCCCTCTCTCGGCAAGCCCGAAAATAAGCTCCTGAACCAAACCCTGCAAGCCCTGCATAAATACCAGGATGATTGGGCTTCTATCAGTTAGAGAATGGAAAATCATTACCTTTACCGTCTGTTTCAGGGGATGGTAGACTTGCGATATGAAATGCAAACAGGCAATAGAAAAACCTTAGCGGATATTTCCGGCAAAAAAACATCAGGATGAAAATATCTTACAACTGGCTAAAGAGATATATCGATATCGATATGGACGTGAAAGAACTTGGAGAGATGCTTACCGACAGCGGACTTGAGGTAGAATGCATCGAAAAGTTCCAGTCGGTGAAAGGTGGCCTCGAAGGGATTGTGATCGGTGAAGTCATAAGCTGTGATAAGCACCCCAATGCAGATAAACTCAGCCTTACAACAGTAAATACAGGTGGGGATGATGTACTGCCAATCGTTTGTGGTGCACCCAATGTTGCCGCAGGGCAAAAGGTTGTCGTGGCTACTGTAGGCACAAAGCTTTATTCCGGTGAAGAATATTTTGAGATCAAAAAAGCCAAAATTCGCGGAGAACATTCCGAAGGCATGATCTGTGCTGAAGATGAGATCGGCCTGGGCACCTCCCACGACGGGATCATGGTGCTTGATGCATCTGCCGTTCCCGGCACCCCGGCAAAAGAATATTTTGAGATCACTGAAGACCATGTCTTTGAGATTGGCCTGACACCAAACCGTACCGATGCCACCGGGCATATCGGCACCGCCAGGGATGTGATGGCCGTCATCAACAGCCGACAGGGTAAAGGCAGTAAAAAGCTGAATATCCCTTCAGTGGATGGGTTCAAGGCGCCTGACAAAAAAGCCGAATTCCCGGTCATCATCGAAGACCCTGACGCCTGCCCGCGTTTCAGCGGAATAACAATCTCCGGTGTAGATATAAAAGCATCACCGGCATGGATGCAGGACCACCTGAATGCGGTCGGTATCCGCCCCATCAACAACATTGTGGATATCACCAACTTTGTCCTGCTGGAGACCGGCCAACCATTGCATGCCTACGATACCGCTGCAATTGATGGAGGAAAAGTGGTCGTGCGAAAAGCCCACCAGGATGAAAAATTTGTGACCCTCGACGATATCGAACGTAAGCTTACCCCCGGCGACCTGATGATCTGCAATGCAAGATCCGGTATGTGCATTGCCGGTGTTTTTGGCGGTAACAAATCAGGCGTTACAGAAAATACTGAGAATATCTTTCTTGAGAGCGCCCACTTCGATCCGGTCACTATACGGAAAACAGCTAAACATCACGGCCTCTCCACAGATGCCTCATTCAGGTTCGAACGCGGTGCTGACATCAACATCACCCTCTATGCCATGAAAAGGGCTGCCATGCTCATCACCGAGCTGGCAGGAGGAAAGATATCATCAGAAGTGGTAGACGTATATCCAAAGCCCGTCGAAGGCTGGACGGTGGATGTAAAATACAGCCACATCAACAGCCTGACAGGGCAGGAAATAGAAAAAGAACTCGTCGACAGCATCCTCTCAGATCTCGATATTGTGATCACCGGCCGGGAAGGAGATGCTTTCACCGTTCAGGTACCTGCCTATCGTTATGAGGTCCGCCGCGAAGCAGACATTATCGAGGAGGTCCTTCGCATTTATGGTTATAATAATATTGCTTTCCCTGATGGTATACGTTCATCACTGGCACATCACCCGAAACCGGACCCCGATAAGCTTCAGAACAGCCTGTCAGACTTACTGGCCGCCCAGGGCTTTTCTGAGATCATGAACAACTCCCTGACGAAAGCCTCTTATGCTGAACAGTTCCCACTAATTGAAGCAGCAAATTCAGTTATCCTTGAAAACCCGCTCAGCCAGGACCTCAATGCCATGCGGCAAACATTGCTCTTCGGCGGGCTGGAAAACATTGCCTTCAACCAGAACAGGAAGGTAAATGATATTCGTTTCTTTGAATTTGGCAATATATATTCACGGGACCCAAAGAAAGCTTCAGAGGCACCGCTGGCCGGATACCACGAAGAAAAACGCCTCGCCCTGTTCATCTGTGGGACAAAGCAAAAGGAAAGCTGGGATACCCCCGATGCAGGCGTTGACTTTTTCCTTCTGAAGTCCTACGTGAAAAACCTGCTGCTGAAGCTGGGTGCTGACACCGACAAGCTGGAAAGCAGTGCTGCCGAAGCAGATGTTTTTGACGAAGGCCTCCGCTACATGAAGGATGGAAAGGAAGTTGGCTCCTTCGGAAAAGTAACCAAAGACCTTCTCAAGGCATTCGACATAAGGCAAGATGTTTACTATGCAGACCTTTCGTGGGATATGATATTACAATTTGCCGGTGATAATAGCATTGTTTCCACGCCTGTACCCAAATTCCCTGAAGTAAGGCGCGACCTGGCCCTGCTCATCGACAAAGAAGTACATTTTGAGCAGATACGCGAGATTGCTTTCAAGACAGAGAACAGGCTGCTGCGTTCCGTAAGCCTTTTTGACGTTTATGAAGGCGATAAGATCGGAAAAGACAAGATATCCTATGC
>DAOVZP010000081.1 GCA_030635045.1 Bacteroidota bacterium
ACTGAAGTATGGAAGAGCACAGATTATGGAAATAACTGGTCACAGATCAGTAACCAGGGAGGCACTGCTGATTTCCAGAATATGGCAATATCGACCAGCAACCACCTGTATATTTACGCAGCCACCTATAGCAACATATATCGTACTACTAATGGTGGAGGGGCCAGCACAACATGGACAAATATCACCTCAAATCTTCCGGTGGGATCCTCTAATATAACTTATATTGCAGTAAAAGATGATAACCCCGATCATGTATGGGTTTCCATGGGTGAATATAATAGCAATGGAGTATATGAAACTACAAATGGTGGTACAAGCTGGACTAACATTTCATCAGGATTGCCTCTGCTGCCTGTGATGTGCGTGATCCAGAATCATCAGTATTCAGGTATTGAATTGTATGCAGGAACGGATGTCGGGGTTTATGTGATGCGTGACGGAGGAAGCTGGATACCGTTTAGCGACGGATTGCCAAACGTAGTTGTTACAGAACTCGAGATCTACTATGATGCAACACCTACCGACAGCAAGCTCTATGCCGCTACTTTTGGCAGAAATGTATGGACGTCTGACCTCTATTCACCTTATTCAGTGCCTGTTGCTGACTTTGTCGGGGGGCCCACTGTCGGACTCCCTCCACTGGATGTTAACTTCACTGACCTTTCACAAAACACGGTCACAAGCTGGGAATGGGACTTTGGTGACGGCAATACCTCTACATTGCAAAACCCGGTAAATTCTTATACCACCCCCGGGTTATATTCTGTACAGCTTATTGTTGTTGGGCCGGGAGGTAGTGACTCGATCACTAAAACAGATTACATCACAGTAAACTATCATGCGCCTACCTGTGACTTCATGGCAGACGTAACTTCCGGTGTAATACCGCTCACGGTGAACTTCACCGATCTGTCAGTTGACTCTGTCGATACCTGGAGCTGGGACTTTGGTGACGGGGGAACTTCCAGCGAACAGAACCCGCAATATGATTACGGGATCCCGGGATTATATACTGTATCCCTTACCGTTACAGGGCCGGGAGGAAACGATACACATGTTAAGACAGATTACATCACTGTGAATTATCCCGCCCCTACGGCAGGATTTAACGGGTATCCAACTGTTGGTACACCTCCGTTGAATGTGGTCTTCACCGATATGTCCGTTGACACTGTGAATACCTGGACATGGAATTTCGGGGATGGGGGAACATCGGTTGTCCAGAACCCGGTCCACCAATACGTGAATACCGGCACATATACAGTGAGCTTAACCGTTTCCGGGCCCGGAGGGTCCGATGCCGAGGTCAAGCCCAATTATATCTCTGTTTCTAACCTGCCTCCGCCTGTTGCTGATTTCAGCGGTAACCCGCTATCCGGCTTCTTCCCGTTGCTGGTGAACTTTAGCGATCTCACCTCCGGTACAGTATCACAATGGACATGGTATTTCGGCGACGGTGGTACCTCCGCGATGCAAAATCCCGGACATACCTACCTGAACTCCGGCAATTATACGGTCAGCCTGAAATCAACCGGCCCCGGAGGATCTGATTCCATCGCAAAAGTGAATTATATCACTGTGCTTGTAGGTATTGAAGAGCTTAATACTGAAATATTGAAGGTTTATCCTAATCCATGCAATGATTACCTCATGATCAGCTCAAAAGAAGCAGTGCGTTCGATAAAGATGGCTGATATTATCGGAAATATTGTAAAGGATGAGCTCTTGCAATGCCCTGCCCCCTGCGACAGGAAGATCAATATGATCGATCTGCATTCCGGGATCTACTTCTGCAGGATAATAATGGAAGACGGCAGCATGGTGCTGATCAAGATATTGAAAGAGTAATATTGTCTCACAAATAAAAACCAAATTATGAAGAAAAGTATTTTTCTTCCTACATTGATATGTTTGCTGATTCTTACGTCAGGATATACTGCAATGGCACAGGAAGAGCAGAAAATTGAGTACAACTCAAAAAAGTTTCAGATAAGTATTGGAATAGCCGACATTTTTGCGAAGAGTTATTGGTGGTATTCAAACTGGTATATGGATGAGTACGGGAACTTGTTATACCCCTATCCCGATGATATGTACTACCGTCAGCCAAACCTGGTCCTGGGATTTAAGTATCATGATAACAAAGGTGCATGGCGCCTAGGGTTTAATACCCGATACAGTAGCACTACACATGAAGATTCGGATACCTCCGGCAGAAAGTATTCCTTTAACAATTTTGGGATTGCCCTGAATCTTGGTTATGAATGGCACTCCACCTTTGGAAGACTAAATGTCTACTATGGATTCGATGCTTCTGTTTCACATGCTAAATACGTTGTTGAATCTGAATTATTTGGTATGTCCGTTATTTCTACTGACAAGAATACCAGCCAGGAAACTGCTTATGGATTGAACCCCTTGCTTGGAATTAATTTTTTCATCACACCAAATTTTTCAATTGGAACAGAAGTGAAGTTCTCGGCAGAATACATAAGCGGGGAATACAAACATGAAGAAACAAACGACAATCCTTACTCTCCGAATTATGAAGAATATGGGGAAAAAAGAAGCAGCTTCAGGACATATTTCGGGCCATTGGGTTTTCTTTCCCTGAATATCCACTTATAAGGGTTAAAGCATAATTTCAACTAATCTATTGTGATCTTCACCTGATAAGCGATGATGCATTCCGCTTACTTTATTGCTCCTGAAAGTGTCGATAATTTTGCTTTCACTATAATCACCGTATGATGTCTGTGACAATCTGATTGGGCTTCCAATACTTGTAAAGAAATCTTCAAGTTGTTTTATGGTTTCATCAACTGTTGATACGTCGAATAGGTTCTTCCCAAGCTGAATAATCCTGTCCGCTGACCTGTCTTTGTGTAGTCTCAACCAGGCAGGATAGGCAATGGAAAGGGAGGCCCCATGAGGGACATCATAAAGGACAGACAGCACATGCCCGATGCTGTGAACACCCCAATCTCCCGACTTACGCCCGTAAGCAGTCAGGTTGTTGAGGGCCATGGTAGCAGCATACATGATACGGGCACGAAGGTCGTAGTTGGTCAGGTCATTCATCAACTGCGGGCCATATTCCAACGCTTCCTTAATGATCCCAAAAACGAAGCGGTCGGAAAGACTTGCATCCCCCCTGCCAAAATAAGCTTCCAGGGCATGGGCAATGAGATCTGTTATTCCGAAGGATGTGTATTCGGCTGATACGCTGATGGTGTATGCCGGATCGAGAAATGAAACTGCCGGGTACATGGGTGGGTAACCAAAACCTATCTTTTCATTGGTGGCACTGTCCTGAACCACGGCAAAGCAGTTCATCTCCGTTCCTGTAGCAGCCAGGGTTAAAACGGCGATTAGGGGAACAGCACCATGCGGAGTTTCTTTCCCTTTTACATATTCCCAGGGATCAGCATCACCGGCAATGCCGATTGCTGTGACCTTGGCAGAATCGATCACGCTGCCCCCGCCTACGGCCAGGACAAGGTCAACCTCCTTGCTTTTGCCAAGAGACACTGCCGCCCTAACATCTTCAATGAGAGGATTGGGTTTAATGCCTGAATATTCAAAAACTTCCGATCCGTTTATATTGATCTGTTCCATCACGGCATCGTAGATCCCATTCTGCTTGATCGACCCTTTGCCATAGATCAATAATATCCTATTTCCCCGACTCTTTATTTCCTGTGCCAGGTTCTGAATAACATCTCTCCCGAAATATGCTTTGACCGGGTTATAAATTTCAAAATTTTCCATATTTATAATTTTTATGATTTACTCTCTTTATGTAATGACACCACTTCCATGGCAGATCGTTTTATCCTTGCTGTAGATAACTCCGAATTGTCCGGGGGCTACCCCTGAAACTGCTTCATCGGCCTTAATAATATATAAGTCATCTTCCTTACTGAGTATCCCCGTTGAAAACTCAGGCTGATGCCTTATTTTAAAGCAAACCTGTGCAGGTTTGGCAAGATCAAGTAGATGATCCTTGTTGATGAAATGAAAGTCGGATAGCAGTATCCTGTCACTGTATTGCGCTACGGGATCATAGCCATTTGAAATATAGAGGATATTCTGTTCCATATCCTTTTTAACAACAAACCAGGGGCCCTGGCTCAGGCCAAGTCCTTTGCGTTGTCCTATGGTATGAAACCACAATCCCCTATGTTCGCCCCATGTCTTTCCTGTTTCCAGCTCAATGATCTCCCCGGGATTCTCCCCGACATATTTCCTTATAAAATCATTATAATTTATCTTCCCCAGGAAACATATCCCCTGGCTATCGGGACGATGAGCGCTGGGGAGCTTCATTTCTTCAGCCAGCTGCCTGACTTCCCGCTTCCAAAGATCATTTATGGGAAACATAGCCTTTGACAACTGTGCATATGTGATCTGGGCAAGAAAATAACTCTGGTCCTTTTGTGTATCCCTAGCAGTCCCGAGGAAAAAACCCTTATCATTTTCAATCACGGAAGCATAATGCCCGGTAGCGATCTTATCGAAATCCTTACCGAATTTATCTTCAAAGCTGCCAAACTTTATCAGCCTGTTACACATTACATCGGGATTGGGCGTAAGCCCTTTTTTCACCGTGTCGATGGTATAGTTGACCACACGCTCCCAGTATTCCTTTTGCAGGTCGACGATCTCCATCTTAAGGCCGTACTTCTTTGCGATCCATGTGGTGATCTCTATGTCTTCCTCTGACGGACAATCCATATAACCGGGCTCACCCTCCATAGCGATCTTTATGTAAAAGATCACAGGCTCGTATCCCATTTCCTTTAAGATAGGAATGGTGACCGAGCTGTCGACACCTCCGGATACAAGAGCAGCTATATTCATACCTGATTTTTTACAAAAATACTAAAAGCAGCCTATACTTATGAATGAGGATTTATAGAAATGTTTAGATATTAACATTTTTAAATACGAATTTTATTTTCGTGTACAACCTTTCCCGGCCTTTGCGGTCTTCTATTTTTACTACCCAAATCTGATTGTTGAGAATTACGATACTGCCAGCACTCATTTTTACCATGAAAGAACTTATAAGGCATTTCATTTTATTCCTATCCGGATTAATTTTAATCTCTGTATCACAGGCCCAGAACCCGGGCTGTGACGGAGAGCGTTTCCTTTATCCTGTCTTCGACAGTGTGACGGTTATTTCGGATGTCATATATGGCAACAATATCACTATTGGGGGGGAGGAGATTGACCTTAAAATGGATATCTATGAGCCCTATAAAGATACCTTGTCATTACGTCCTGTTGTATTTATCGTTCATGGTGGTGGCTTTACTTCCGGCTCAAAAAGTGGTGGCAGATTTGTTAAGCTAAGTAATAATTATGCTTTAAGAGGCTATATTGCAGTCTCAATCGATTACCGTTTGTATGATCTGACGGCCCCTCCCGACTCGTTTCTTCTTAAGGATGCTATTGTACGCAATATGGGCGATCTCAAAGCAGCCATGCGTTTCATGTATGAAGATGCGGTTACCAAAAATGCTTATAAAGTTGATACAAATTATTTTTTTCTGTTTGGAACCTCCTCCGGGGCGATCATAGCCAACACCACCGCATATCTGAATGATATTAACGAGGCTGATGAACAGATGAGACAGCTGATAAATACTCACGGTGGTTTAGCTGGCAACTCCAGTAATAACTTACAGTTCAAGCCACTGTCCAGGGCAATTATGAATTCGTCAGGAGGCATGCTCGACTACACATATATCGATGATGAAGATCCTCCCCTGGTCAGCATTCATTGTACTGATGACCCTATTATGCCTTTTAAGCGTGATTGGCTGATTATCATTGGGGATTCTGTGGTGCAGGCATATGGTTCATATTATCTTCATGGGAGGGCAAATTTTACCGGTATTGAAAATACGCTGATCACGATTCCGGGAGCGTTTCATCTTCAATATTATTGGAATCCGATATACTATGATTCCATGATGAACACCTCATCATCAATGTTCAGGAGTATCATCTGTGCAGATAGTGGTGGAAGCATTCCTGTTGCCATCAATGAGGCTCAGCTTCAGTCTTCAATATTCATTTATCCCAATCCTGCCGATCAATATGTGATCATCGAAAACATTAAGGGTGGGGAGATGGAGATCTATAATTCCTCCGGAATACTCATCAGAAAGGAAAGACTGACGAATGCCAGGGTCAGCGTGCAAAATCTGAAAACCGGAATATACTTTATGATAGTAAGAGAAGGACACAATATTCACAGGCACAAGTTAATGATCGCCAGGTGATCATTTCCCGCTGACAACGATCTCATCTACAAACAGCCACGCTGGTTTTCCAGCGTTCCTGTGCCATGCAGGAAGGACATTATTCATTACATGTATTTTAATATATCTGGTGCTAATCCCCGGATATTCCGGCGTTGCAACACGCTTCAATATCCGGTGGTCCTCTGTCTGGTCACCACACTGAGCAACAGGAATGATCATGTAATCCACCCCATCTTCAGATGTATGAAATTCCATTGAATCCGGAAGGAAAATCCAGCGTTCCTGGTTTTGTAGAAATCCGGCACTGATCTTTGAAACTTTCAATACCTGTCCAAGATCCAGTTCCAGGATCAGGTCGTCACCATTAAACCCACACCATCCTTCGTAAGTCATCGAGTAGGATTCTCCTTCAGGGTAAACGATTCCATCTGTGAGACAAGCAGGATTCCCCGCATAACGCTCCGAAGGTTGATATTCAAGTGTATACGATATCCCTTTTGCCAGATGTGAAATTGTATCGGGTAATGGCGGCAGGTATTTTTCAGGAACTGTATCCTGATAATGCACACGAAGCCTGTTCAATTCAGTTTTCATTTCTGATAACACAACAGAAAGATCCGGGCTACCGGCAAGGTTATTCATCTCATATGGATCTTCTTCCAGATCAAACATCTCCCATTCATCTATATCATAATAATAGTGTATCAGCTTATACTTGTTTGAACGCACCCCATAATGGCGTTTCACACTATGAACGGCGGGGTATTCAAAATAATGGTAATACACAGATTCCCGCCACTGGCCGGGTTCACCACCTTGTAAAATCTCATAAAAAGACTCTCCCTGCATATCGGGAGGAAGCTCAATACCG
>DAOVZP010000376.1 GCA_030635045.1 Bacteroidota bacterium
CAGGATGTATCCCGACACCGACACACCTCCAAAACCACTTTCAAATGATAAAATCGAAGAACTCAGTAAAAACCTTCCCACAGATATCATTGTGCGCTATCAACAGCTCAAAAAGTGGAATATACCGGAAGACACCTATACTTACATCTTCAGCAAGAATTACTTCCTGCTGATAGAAAAGATCATCAAAGGTCTGAAGCTGGAACCTTCAATGATAGGTACTTTCTTCGGCCACCGCCTTAAATTCGTCGAAGGGCATTATACCCCTGCGGAAGCATTTGATTATGAGCTGATCTATTCCATGTTTAAATACCTGCTCGATGAGGAGCTTGATACGGAGCTGGCAAATTATATGCTTCCGGTGATCTACGAGCATCCTAAAATGGATTTCGACTCCGTCCTGACCGTGATAAATTTCAAAAAGGTGCCGGAAAATGAGATCATTGCAAGGATCCCGTTTATGCGCGATAAATTCAACGAGATCCGCCGCTCCGACATAAAGAAAGATGAATGCGACTGGATCATGGGTGAACTTCGCAGGGTTGCCCGCGGCAACATAAGCATGAAAGCATTGTGTGTTCATGTTAACGGAAAAATGAAAAAGGAAAAAACAGCATAAAAATCAGGATCATGAGCAATGATTTTTTTCAAGGTTATAAGGGAGAGGCACTGGAGGTGCTTAAAAAGTACAATACCCGTGTATGGGGACAGGCAGTGGTGGAAACCATACGTGGTACTTTTACGGGTACTGTATTGCCCAGGGCTGAGAACGACGACGACCAACATATCGTATTGAAGATCCCGACAGGTTATAATGTTGGCGTAGATATCAGCACCATCACCTCCATGAAGGAGACAGGGTATAAGAAGGCGAATTATAAGATCCCTGAAAAGCAGTTCCCGGTAACCCCCGGCCTGCCTTATGTGAAGCTATTCGGCACCGGTGGGACCATTGCTTCCCGCCTCGACTACCGCACCGGAGCCGTGATCCCGGCTTTCTCTCCCGGAGAACTGTATGGCGCCGTACCTGAACTTGCCGATATCTGTAACCTGGACACCGAAAAGGTCTTCGCCGTGTTCAGCGAGAACATGGGTCCTATGCAATATAAAAAGCTTGCTGTGGCCATTGGGAAAGAGATTGAGAACGGCATCGACGGCATTGTGATCGGGCACGGAACCGATACCCTGCATCATACCGGAGCAGCACTCACGTTTATGGTACAGAATTCGCCGGTACCGATCGTGCTCGTGGGCTCACAACGATCATCGGACAGGCCCAGCTCCGACGCAGCCCTCAACCTCATGCATGCCATGAAGGCAGCAGGGCATTCCGACATCGCAGAGGTGATGGTGTGCATGTTCGGCCCGACCTCCGATGAGTACGGATTGCTGCATAAAGGTACCAGGGTGCGGAAGATGCATTCATCCTACCGTTCCACCTTCAGGACCATTGGCGATACACCGCTGGCAAGGATCAACCGCAAGGAGATCATGCCAATACATAAGGAATACAAACACCGCCGTAAAGACCGCAATGTGACCATCCTGCCTTATTTTAGTGATGAGGTAACCATGATGTACTATTACCCCGGCATGAAACCCGATACACTGGATGCATTGGTGGATGCCGGGTACAAAGGAGTGATCATCGTGGGTACAGGACTCGGGCACGTTAACAAGGAACTTTATCCTGCCATTGAGCGTGCTCATGCCAAAGGCGTGCACATGTATATGACCCTGCAGACCATCTGGGGATATGTGCACATGTTCGTGTACGATACCGGCAGGGATATGATGGCCAAAGGCATCATCCCGGCAGGAAATATGCTGCCCGAGGTGGCCTGGGTAAAGCTAAGCTGGATCCTCGGCCAGACCGACGATCCCGAAGAGGTAAAGCGCATGATGCTAACACCCATCAATGACGAGATCACCCCGCGGGAGCCGTATAACGGGTATCTGGTATACCAGGGCGGGGTGCCGGAGGTGGATGATTTTGTGCGAAAGGTGCATAAATAGTGAACTAAAGTTTGGAGTGAGCTAAAGTGAACTAAAGTTTGGTTAACTTTAGTCACTCTAGTGCACTCTAGCTCACTTTAGTCACTTATTTTAGAAATAATCATGCGTATAATTCTTCTTATACTTTTCATATTTAGCCTGAGCTTTCTGAACGCACAGGACACCCTCCGGGTGATGCACTACAACCTTCTGTATTATGGGAATGGAGGGTTTTGCACTTCGAGCAATAACAATACAGATCTGAAGGATGCCTACTTGCGTACGATCATAGCATATTCAAAGCCGGATATATTTACCGTTAATGAATTGAGGAAAGAGTCATCTTATCACCTCAGGATATTGGATGATGTGATGAACCAGGCCGGATCTACCTCCTTTGAAATGGCTGAATCGCCTAACCTGGCCGGATCAATAATTGTGAACCAGCTGTACTTTAATACGGAAAAACTGGCCCTGCATTCACAGGAAGTGGCTCAGGATTCAATCCGCGATATTGATATTTACAGCTTATACTCTCTGAATGAAGGCTTGTTGAACGGGGATACCGTTTTTATTCATTGCATAGTGGCTCACCTGAAGGCCGGTGATAGCGGAACAGACAGGGACAAGCGGGAGGCTATGGTACAAAATACGCTGGATTATCTTGAAGCCTA
>DAOVZP010000340.1 GCA_030635045.1 Bacteroidota bacterium
CCGGCACCGATCTTCATCTCACCATGAGTAAGTGTTGGCCCGTCTTCAACAACGAGTACCTTTTTGCCTCTGATCATAGAAGGATCATCAACCGTGATCAGTGATGCACCGTCGATAACAATGGCATTGGGGTTAACCTTGGCTATATTGTTTCTGACTTCTTGTATACCGTCGGAGCAGGCAGTGTCCATCTTGTTGATGACTACTGCATCAGCCAGCCGGAGTGTAACCTCGCCGGGATAGTATGTAAGTTCATGTCCTGCACGGTGTGGATCAACCACAGTGATGTTCAGGTCGGGAACATAAAATGGAAAATCATTGTTTCCACCGTCCCAGATCACGACATCGCATCCGTCAGGGTCTTGCTCAGCTGCACGAAGAATGGCTTCATAGTCGACACCGGCATAGATCACGTTTCCGCGAACCACATGCGGTTCATACTCTTCCATTTCTTCAACGGTGCATTTGTGCCTGGCAAGGTCCTCAACGGTGGCAAAACGCTGGACTTTCTGTTCAACGAGGTCGCCATAAGGCATTGGATGACGAATGGCAACTACTTTCAGCCCTTGTTCCATCAGGATTTCAATTACCCTTCTGGAAGTTTGGCTTTTACCACAGCCTGTCCTGATTGCACCCACTGCGATCACCGGTTTGGTAGATTTTACCATGGTGTCTCTCGGGCCCAGAAGCATGAAGTTTGCACCTGCAGCGTTAACGATGGCACTCATACTCATTACTTTTTGATAAGTAACGTCGCTGTATGAGAATACACAATCGTCAGCTTTAAGTTCTTTAATGAGTCTTGGGAGGTCTTCTTCTGCAAAAATCGGGATACCATCAGGATAGAGGTCACCGGCAAGTTGAGCCGGATACTTCCTACCATCGATATCGGGAATTTGCGCAGCAGTGAAGGCAACAACGTTGAAGTCTTCATTACCGCGAAAATAAGTGTTGAAATTGTGAAAATCTCTTCCTGCAGCACCGATTATGATCACATTACGTTTCATAATAGAATTCCCCTTTTTATTAATTGGCTATAAGCCAGGTTAGTAAAATTTTTGCAAAATTAGGAGTTTAAGTTGAGAATCAATGAGATTGACGGGAATATTTTTTTTAACAAGTTGTCAGGATTGTTATATTACTGATAATAAGGTTGGCAACCCATATTAATAATTACCTTAGTTTTGCTTTCTGAAGAAAAAATAAAATGATCGAAACCACTATACGCAAGCATGCAGCACAGGCAATCAATGTTCTTTATTCTGCCAATGTTGCCCCGGAACATGTCATAATACAGAAAACAAGAAAGGATTTTGAAGGTGATTTTACAATCAATATCTTTCCTTTCCTGAAGATCAGCCGTGAGAAGCCTGATGTGACTGCCGAAAAGATTGGCAACTACCTGCTAGAACAAGTCCCGGAACTGGAGAATTTCAATATCATCAAAGGCTTTCTTAATATTGTTGTCAGTGACTCCTTCTGGACCGGATTTCTTTCAGAAAAATACAGGGATAAGATGTTTGGGAAACAGGATAAATCTTCCGGCAGGCCGGTGGTTATTGAATTTTCTTCTCCAAATACCAACAAGCCATTACACCTCGGCCATATCAGAAACAACCTGATTGGATGGTCAGTAGCAGAGATACTTAAGGCAAATGGCAATGTTGTGGTGAAAGTGAATCTTGTGAATGATCGCGGTATCCATATCTGCAAATCAATGCTTGCCTGGGAAAAGTGGTTCAGGGATACCAGCCCTGACAGCGCGGATACAAAGGGTGACAAACTGGTGGGAGAATGCTATGTACGGTTCGACCAGGAATTAAAGAAAGAGGTGGCGGTGCTAATTGAAGGCGGAATGAGTAAGGATGACGCTGAGAAAGGCGCTCCACTCATGGCTGCGGCGCAGGAGATGCTCCAGAAATGGGAAGACAATGATACTTCAGTACGTGAATTATGGAGTACAATGAATGCATGGGTATATCAGGGCTTTGATTTAACCTATGATCGCCTTGGCATTGCTTTCGACAAGGTCTATTATGAGTCAGACACCTATCTTTTAGGTAAACAGATAGTTCATGAAGGTTTAAAAATGGGTATCCTCTTTCAAGAGGATGATGGATCGATATGGGCCGACCTGACAGGTGATGGACTCGATAAAAAGATATTGCAGCGCGCTGATGGCACTTCTGTATATATGACCCAGGATATAGGTACTGCCCAGCTCAGATATGATGAATATCAACCTCAAAAACTGCTGTATGTAGTTGGCAATGAGCAGAACTATCACTTTGATGTGCTTAAACTCATCCTCGGCAAACTGGGCCGGGAATGGGCTGAGGATATTGTGCATGTTTCCTATGGCATGGTAGAATTGCCACATGGCAAGATGAAGTCCCGCGAAGGTACGGTTGTAGATGCTGACGAACTCATGGATGACATGTATCAAACTGCTGAGTCCATGGCTGTGGAACTGGGCAAAGCCGACGATCTGAATAAAGATGAAGCCTCACAGCTCTTTGAGATGATCAGCCTCGGGGCGCTCAAATATTTTATTCTCAGGGTAGACCCGAAAAAGAATATGCTTTTCAATCCTGAGGAATCTATCGACTTCAACGGGCATACAGGGCCTTTCATTCAGTACACACATGCACGCATTCAATCTCTCCTTAAGAAGGCAGGATCGAGGGGGCTGAAGCCTGATGACGGAGTCTTTACAGGTGATGTGCATGCAAAAGAAAAGGAGATCATAAAACTTTTATACTCCTATCCTGAAGTAATTAAGGAAGCGGCTTCGCAATACAGCCCTTCCGCGGTAGCGGCATTTGTTTATGACCTGGCCAGGGAGTACAACCAATTTTACCAGGAAATAAGCATATTGAGGGAGGAAGATACCGCCAAAGCGGCTTTCC
>DAOVZP010000197.1 GCA_030635045.1 Bacteroidota bacterium
AAAGATTATATTCTCCAATTATATACCAGCGACGGACTGGAATACATACTCATGGTAGGAGATGCTTATCCCAATGGCGGTAATAATGGTGGACCGGATGTAGTCCCCATGTACTGGTGGGCACCTGGCTCAGAAGACCCCAGTTATTCCGATTCCTGGTATACCTGCCTTGATGGTCCGGATGACCATTATGCAGACCTGGCCATCGGCCGGTTCACCTATGACAACCTTGCTGAGTTGGAGCTTCAACTACAAAAAACACTTGATCATTACCAGGCTCCCGATGCCTCTACCAACTGGGCTGAAAATACCATTCTGGTTGCGCACAAGGAAAATTATCCTTCAAAATATACCCAATGTAAAAATGAGATACAGAATTACAGTTATGCACTGCAAACTCCTATTTTTACTGAATGTTATGGTGGCGCAGGTGCAACCAATCAAGATATTATCGACTTTGTAAATAATACTTCTTGCGGCATTTTCAACTACCGTGGACACGGAAGTGCCACTGAGTTCTGGCAATGGGGTGCTTCTGGATCATTTACCAATAATCATGTTCAGCAACTTACCAACGAAGACCAGCTCTTTGTCCTTTTTGATGTTTGCTGCGATAACATGGATATTGTTGCCCATGCCGGCGACTGCCTGTGTGAATCATTTATGAAATCCCCTGTAGCCTCGGTGGCTATCAATGGAGCCATTATTCCTTCATATACGATTCCCAACCACGATTATGACAAGGAGATGTACAAGGCAGTATTTCATGATGGGATCTATAATATCGGTTATGTAACCAACTTTGCAAATGTAACCGTACTTAACGTGCATGGTACCATCGGCCGCTCCAATGTCAGGACCTATCTCTGGCTTGGCGATGCTTCCCTGGAACCCTGGACACTGCAACCGACAGAAATGGATGTTACACACCTTCCAACCTTGTTCCTCGGCCTGTCCAACTTTACGGTGAATGTAAACGCTGGAGGTAACCCTGTTGAAAATGCCAGGGTGTGTATCACCAACGAAGACCTGTCTCTTTATGCCATTGCCTTTACCGATGTAACTGGTGAAGCCATTGTCAACTTTGGAGGCCCCGTTCAAACACCCGGAACCGCCACAATCGTGGTTTATGCACATAATTATATTCCTTATAATGTCGACATTCCCATTATCCCACAGCAAGGTGCATACATGATACTGGATGATGTTATTGTTGACGATGAAACGGGTAACAATAACGGATGGCCTGATTTCATGGAATTCATAAGCCTGGATGTTATACTGGAAAATATCGGGCTGGATGAAGGGGTAAATGTCACTGCAACCATCAGCTCAATTGATCAGTATATTACTATTCTTGATGATGAAGGCGCATGGGGCAACATCCCGGGAAGTTCAACAGCAACGGCTGATAGCGCATACTCTATACAGGTGGCTGACTGGGTACCGGATGAACATATAGCCGTAGTTGAAATGGAAATCCAGGACGAAACCGATGGACAATGGTTCACTTCTTTTGAACTCGTGCTCAGCGCACCTATCATTAATATTCTAGAAATGGAGATTGACGATGTAGCCAACGGAAACGGGAACGGTAGGCTGGATCCCGGAGAAACTGTTATTGTAAAGGTTAAAAACAACAACATAGGACATTGTCCAGCCGAGAATTCTGTGGCCTACCTGGAATGTACCAGCCAGTATCTTACATTCAATAATGATTATGATTCTATTGGCACTCTTGGCCTGCTCGGATCTAAATGGGCATCGTTCGAGATCGAGGTTGATCCGGATGCTCCCCAGGGTGTATTTTATGCAAACTTCGATTACGAACTGGTTTCCGAACCATTTATCGAAACGATGAGCTTTTCAAAGAAAATCGGTATTATTGTTGAAGACTGGGAAACAAATGGGTTTACCAAGTTTGAGTGGCAACATGGTGGTGATCTTGACTGGTTTACAACCATGTTCTATCCCTATGAAGGCGTCTATCATGCACAATCCGGAAGCATCAGCAATAACCAGACTTCCGAGCTGTATGTTACTACCGAAGTAATGTTTGCCGATACAATATGCTTCTATATCAAAACTTCTTCTGAAGTTTCAGATAAACTTAAATTCTATATTGACAACAACCTGAAAGATGAGTGGTCAGGTATCGGCAGTGGATGGTTCCTGGCAAAATATCCCGTTGTGGAAGGAGTTCATACCTTCAAGTGGATCTATGATAAAAATAGTGCCATATCTTCGGGTGATGACTGTGCATGGATCGACTTTATTGAATTCCCGCCACTGATGACACTTACATGCTTCGCCGGGTTTGATGAACTGATCTGTGAAGGGGATGACTTCCAGTGCGACGGGCAGGCAACAGCATATGTGTCTGTTTTATGGTCTACTTCAGGAACAGGATCATTTGATGATCCAACTATCCTCAATCCGGTTTATACTCCAAGTACCGATGACCTGAATGCCGGATGGGTGACGCTGACCCTGGAGGCAACGGATGAAAACCTTGAAACAGTCGATGATGACATGATGTTAAGTTTCCGTACCGAACCCGGAGTTGGACAACAGCCAGAAGGGTCCGATTTCGTGAATCTTTATTATGTAACTACATCTGAATACACTACTGAGCCCTTGCCATTTGCCGACTATTACGAGTGGGCGGTTGACCCTGAAGAAGCTGGTAATTTCGACGGTATCGGAACCATAGGTACCATCACCTGGAACCAGTCATTTCTGGGTAATGCAAGCATATCCGTGAGAGGTATGAATACCTGCGGTGAAGGTGAATTTTCTGATGGATTTAATGTACTGGTCGATAATTTCACTTCAGTTGAGGAATATGAAGATGATATGATTCTGAATATCTTCCCTAACCCGAACAAAGGTGAGTTTACCATTGAAATGCAAGGCGAAGATCTTGGCAAAATTGAAGTCAGGATTTATAATATCACAGGAACCCTGATCTATAATGAAACAGGACTGGATGGTAATAATGGCTTCAGCAGCCGGATCAAACTTGGCGAATACCAGCAGGGCTTATATCTTGTAAAAGTCAGTCATGATCACGGTACCATGGTCAGAAAACTATTGCTTAACAAATAATAAGCATTCTTATGATATATACCTGAGCCGGCGGGATAACCTGCCGGCTTTTTTATTCCAGAACTTTCTGACTTCTGATTTCTGAATCTATTATCTAAACATCTTCTAAATTACCTCCCTAATACATTCTTTCTGACATTAAATCAGTCTATTATGTATATTTTTGCATGCTTTGGCAAACCTCAAAACCAATTAACTGATAATCCAGCTATGACAATTATGAAAAAACTTTCGCTAACAATATTTCCACTGCTTGCATCGGTTGTGCTTTTTGCTCAAATTCAAATGACTTATACATTTGAAAATCCTTTACTGAAAAGTACCGACGACGGATATACCGAAATCGTCTTCGATAACTGTTACAATATGGGAGAAGAAGGAAGCCCCCTTCTTCCTTATTATGGAGCAGATATCCTGCTTCCTCCCGGAACAGAGGTCAATGACATCAGGCTTATTTCCATCACCACCGGTGAAGGAATTAATAACATAACTATTCAGCCTGCAGCAGGACAATTCCCCATTTCAAAGGGTGCCCCCGACGGCTATAAACCACTTCCTGACCCGGCAATATATTCTTTAAACGAGGTTTATCCGGTAATGCCTACCAGCATTCCCGTTACTCATTTTCTTGCCGGGCATTCCATTGCTTCTTTTACCGTTTGTCCGGTGATCTATAATCCCGTGCAAAAAAGTATCAGCCTGATCAGCAGTATTACCATCGAGCTTGTAACCCAGGTTACCAGCAGAGCGGATCAGGCTTTAGCAAAGCTTAAAAACCATCCGTCACAGATTAACAGGATCCACAAGATCGTGGACAATAAAGATGCTCTGGATCAATACTCATATGCTGATAATAAAACATCAGAATTTGATATTCTTTTTATTACCGACCAGATTCTTGAACCATTTTTCCAACCGTATATCTCCTTTAAAACAGAAACCGGGTTTCTGGTTGAAACCCTGACCACTGATTATATCAATGCAAATTATAGCGGAGCTGATGAGCAGGAACAGATGCGGAACTGTATCATCGACTATTATACCAATTTTAATATTTTCGCGGTCATCCTGGGTGGGGATGCCGATAAGAACAATCTTGCCACAAATTTTGTTCCTCACCGTGGATTCTATGGAGCGATTGATGATGATTATGATCTTCCTGCCGACATGTACTATGCCTGCCTGGATGGGAACTGGAACGATGACGGTGACCTTAAATGGGGTGAACCCGGTGAGGATGACCTTTTTGCTGAAGTAATTATAGGCCGCCTGGCAGTAGATGATTCAACAGAGATCGCACATTTTATGCATAAGCAACTGATGTACCAGGATCAACCGGTTATAGATGATATTGAAAAAGCCCTGATGATAGGGGAAGCCCTTGATGGCATAACCTGGGGAGCTGATTCAAAAGATGAAGTAGCCATGGGCAGTTCAAATCATGGCTTTACAACTATCGGGATATCTTCTAATTTTTCCATCACAAACCTTT
>DAOVZP010000122.1 GCA_030635045.1 Bacteroidota bacterium
CAATGCTGATCCTGCTATCGTGCTTATGGATCATTTATCATCTGTTTTCGGGATGAACTTTCATATGGAAGATTCCCGGGAAATAATGATGCAAAGGCATGAGAAAGGTGATTCACCCGGATTTCTGATCATATTAAAGCGAAAGGATCAAGCTTAATACCTGTGACCACACGCTGATCAATCATCTTTATCTACATGATGAAGATATTTTTCCATATATCCCATGTTAATAAATTGAGGGCTGTCGGACCATTTTGCAGTCAATTGTTCAACATATTGTTTTACAATGTGCCGGGTCCTTTCTTCCCTGCTTTGATCTTCTTTTCCTTTATCAAGAGGTGGGTAGAGGTCTACAGAGATGTGATAATATTTATCCGGATAGACAAACACAGGAATTATCTCGGCATCGGTACTCAGGGCAAGTTCTGCGTAGCTCCCCCTGAAACCTCTTAATTTGCCAATGAATGGAAAAGTAATGCTTGATTTACCGTGATAGCCATCGCCAAGAAGGTGAATGATGCCTCCATCGTTTAAAACATGTTTTGCTTCCATCAATACCTTGAATAGCTCAATGTCGGATAAATAATCAAAGACAAGCTTTTTTGCCTCAATGTTGGGGTTTATGTCGCTGAATTTTTCCGAATCAGCTCCCTGTGATGCTACCATGGTATAGACGTCTGTAAATCCAATTCTGGGGAAAATGGAGATGCCCATCTCTGAAAATCCGTAATGACTGCTTACCAGTATAACACCTTTTCCTTTTTTGTGGCTTTCCGTCAATATGTCAAGGTTATTTACATGTACATATTTTTTAAATTTTCTATCACTCAGGTTTGAAATGGCCACAGCCCTCCATTTTTTAAGGAAGGACACATTGAGCATCTCCTGTTCCATCTGTGCAGTGTTTTCTGGAAAACCAATTTCTTTCAGGAAGGTATTGAAAATGCGTGCTTTCTTTTTAAAATATTTATTCCTGGCATAAGAAGTTCCACAGAACCATTTGATCAGGAGCGAGCCGCTTCTGTATGGGATCCTGCGCCCTCCCTTCTTTGACAAGAAATAATTTTTCAGCCTGTCAACGACCTTTTTTCTCTTGATTATCATTCTTTGCTGTCTTGTGTTTGAGTAATGGTTATTGCCAGAGCTTCAATTGTTGGGTTAGCGATGAAGTTGTCAAGATCAAGCTTGGCATGAAAGGCCTTTTCGATGGTGTCGAATGCAACAAACAATTTCAGCGAATCGTGGCCGGCCTGCAGAATATTATCCTGCACGCCAACAGGGTATACCTCCAGGTGTTTCTCAAAAATAGATACCAATTGTTCTTCAACGGGATTGCTGGCATGCTTGATATCCTCCTTCCGGGAGGTTTTTTTCCAGTCGGGATCCGGCAGCGAAAGGTAATCTGTCTTTCCGGAGTCTGTCTTTGGCAGGCTTTCCAGTCTTAAGACGAACCTTGGCACCATGAAATCAGGCAGTCTCCTTACAAGCGCATGCTCTATATCTGTCATGTCAACTTCCTTGCCCGGGCTGCAAACATAATAAGCAACAAGGGCTTTGTTGCCGACAGGGTCTTCCTTGAGCACAACGGCGACCTCCTGCATGTCCTTACTGAACAATAAGGTATTTTCTATTTCTCCCAGGTCGACACGCTGGCCCCGGATCTTGATCATGGCGTCTTTCCTGCCAACATGAACCAGTGCTCCATCGTATTGCCTGTATGCGAGATCACGGCTGTTAAACTGCCCGGTATTGCCATCAACAGGAAAGTCCTGTCGGGTCAGCTCAGCTTTGTTCCAATATCCCAATGCTGTATACTGACTGATAATTATCATCTCACCTACCTGGTTAGGTTCACAGGCTTTGCCGTCCTCATTCCGGATCTCAATTTCTATTCCATCGACAGGGTGCCCGATAGGTATGATATTTTGTTTAAGGACAGTATCTTTTTGAATACGGAAAGCACATGCAAGGAACAATTCAGTGCTGGCATAGATGTTAATGATCTCTGTCTGGCGTTTCAGGTAAGGCCGGATCTGCTTGATGTCGTTGAAATATAAGGTCTCGCCACCTATCATGAGCGTTCTTAACTCATTAATCTTAAAGTCCTTATCGAGTGTTGCCCTGAAATGCCGCAGTACCGAGGGGATCATCAGGCAAACCGTAATCCTTTCTTTATTAAAGAACCCGGCAAGGCCGGGAAAGCCAAACTTTTTCAGATTATACATAACAAGCGTTCCGCCATTCAGCAGTGCTCCCAGCGACTGCATGGCATGAGCGGAGAATCCGATTGAGAAGTAGTAGGCAAAGATATCATCCGGCGTGATATTGATATATTCAGAAAAGCGTTTTACAAAATGTAATTGGTTTCTCTGGCTGGTGTACACACCTTTGGGCTCACCGGTTGATCCTGATGTATACAGGATGTGCATATTATCGTCAGCAGTAGGAGTGAGGGCGGGCCGCTGCGTATTTTGACTAAAGTCCAGCTCGTCGATGTTGATGATCACGCGATCTCCGGAAAGTGCTTTTACCTGACCAATGTTGATGTTGTCGGTGATGATTGCCGCTGCGGAGGAGTCTTTTATCGAGAATTCAACCCGGTGTGCAGGCCAGCTTGTATCAAGGGGAACATATGCACAGCCGGTTTTTATTATTCCAAGGATAGCAACCATCTGTCCGGAACCGAAAGAAAGGAAAAATGCAATTTGTTTCTCCCCTGATCCCAGGGCCAGGATATGATTGGCGATCACATTTGCTTTTTCCTGCAGTGATCTGTATGTGAGATCAACATTGCCGTCCCTGATAGCAAGCTTATCAGCAAAAGTTCCGGCAATAAGGTCAAAGCGTTCAGCGATGCTTTGCTCAACATTCAATATAGGGATCGGCTTTTCCTGTTTCATTGTTTGGGCGGTCAGTCTTACATTCAGATTGTTAAAATAGCTTTAATAGCAAAAAGCAAATTTACCTTTTATTTGAGCTTCACCAATAGAAAAGAGTAATTTCTAAGATCAGGCGACTTGACACCGGGCATTACTGTTTTTTGGATTGCTCTATGATGCCTTCATAAACCCCGAGCAATTCAAGAACGCTTTTCCTTGTTGAAAACTTCAGGGATTGTTTTCTGGCTTCTATGCTCAATTGTTTCCTGAGCTGATCATTGAAATACATATGCTCATATTTATCACAAATATCCTCTATATCTGAGGGATCAGCCCCAAGCCCGCCTTTTCCCACCACTTCAGGCATTGAACTATTCATGCCATAAACGATCGGAGTTTCACATCGCATGGCTTCCAGGATGGGCAGGCCGAAGCCTTCATAGAAGGAAACGTAACTCAGGGCCAGGGCTTGAGAGTATAAGGCAGGCAGGTCCTCATCATCGACAAATCCCGTAAATGTGATAAGGTTGCTGTAGGCCGAGAAACTCTTCGCTTTCCATCCTTGCTTTCCGGATATTACCAGCGAGAGGTTCAGGTCTTTATGCTTTTTATGGAGCAACTGGAATGCTTTGATAGAATTGTTTACATTTTTTCTTGGTTCTATGGTTCCGAGTATCAATAAATAGGGCATATCCAACCTGACGCCATATTTTTTCAGCACTTCGGTGCATTCTTCCTTATCTATCCGGTGAATAAATTTATCCTCATCGACATGCTCATAAATGAGGTGTTGGTTCTTATCAGGCAGCGAAAGGAACTTTTTTGAATCACTTAAAGTAGATTCGGAAACATTGATGATGTGGGCTTGTTGTTTTTCAATGAACCTGAGCCCGTTTTCCGCATTTTTGATATTTATTTTGGTGTGGTAATCGGGAAACAGCTTATGGGTGTAATCATGTATGGTAAACACTATTGGAGCCCTGGTCCTGGTAAATGGCCGGTAGTGTTGTTGCAGGGGTACATGGATCAGGTCGTAGCGTGAATTAATTCCGGGGATGGAATAGCCTTCCTTATCTTGCTTGTTATGCAAATATGCGGTGTAAATTATTCTTGGTAAGAATAGTATTGCTGAACGCAATAAGAAAAACAGAAAGAGGGTGGCTATTTTTATGTTGTAATAAACCTTATGGAATAAGTGGATATTGTTGTCTGTCAGCCATTTGATCCATCTGTCAGGCAAGATGTACCTGATGACGGATTCCAATCGTCCAAAAAATCCTCTTTTATGCTTCCTGGTTGTCAGGCCGTACTGTTTTTCCAGCTGTGCCCTGTCAAAGCCATCTTCCTTAAGGCTTGCATACTTTTTTAATGAAATGATCTCTTTATTTATGAGCAGATCGAATTGCCATTTGCTGTTCACATTCTCAGTCAGCGGGATCAGGCCATCGATCAGCCCGGCAACGTATCTTTTAACGCCATCATTATCGGGTGTGGCCATTTTATTTGCTTCAAGGAGCACCTTGAATGGCTGTGCCGGTTCAGGAGGTACCGGCAGGCCCAGCTTTTGAAGAAAGGAGTGATCAAGCTCAGGATCGGGCAATGATATGCTGCCATCACGGGTATATCCCAGCTTTTCCATCTGTGGCCCGTGATAGATCCAGAAGAGGTCGTGCAATTCGTCGGGCATCTCCTCTTTCCATCCCCCTGTCTTCCCTTTTCGAAAAGCTTTATCAGCTAACTTTTTGGATTCCTCATCTGTGTATCCCCAGGTTTTTCGGGCACCATAAGCAGCCTTGCCTTCTTTGAGTGCCTCAAAGGAAGGGATCTTTGAAGGATCAGGTGCCGGCAGCCGGCATATTTCCCTGATGCGTTCGATCTGCCCGACAGGGTCGGCCAGGAGGTCCTCATACCTGATGATGAGGCCGGCCCTTTTCGTCCATGCTTCGACATTTTTTGACCATCCGCCAAAGAAGCTGTCTTTCTCGGCAATAATGGCAGCTTTAAGGTTCTCGTAAAAATCTGAGCCCGGGGCAACGATATCCTGGCGCTGATGTGCCATAGAAACCATTACATCCCTGCCATCCCTGACAATATACACTGCTTTGATGCCGGGGGCAGCCGGATCGAGCTGGGTTGGCAATAAATGTGTTTTTACAAAAGGGTGTTTGGCATAGTCCGCTTCCAGGGGATGATCCTCTTCCATATGATACTCGCTGGAAGTAAGGCCATATACATCATGCAAGATGTTTCTTACAAAGGTATTGCCGGAACGGGGGAAGGATGCGATCCAGATCATAATGCCGCTTTATTTCGCTCCTCCCTGATCTGAAGTGCCTTGTTATAGATCTCGTAATCTGCCTGGTTGAGATCACGGATCCTGCTGAGGGTGTCCTGGTCAATATCGGGCTTGCTGCCGGTGATATTCTGTTTGAATTCAGAATAGTTCTTCCAGTTCAAAAGCTTTGCCAGTTGTTTCAGGTCTTCCTCGTAATGGTCTGTAAAACCTATGAAAAAGAATTCTTCCGGGCTGATCCCATCCAGGAATTTGCTCATACGGTTCCTGTTGGCCTCGGTACTTGCATATTCAAGTAAGGTCTTTTCCATCTTCGCAAGGATATTCAGGTCTTTTTTCTTTTCATTCAGTTCTTTCCTGAGTATCTTATCAAGGTAATAGTAATTGGATATTACGCGTTCAGCGGGTTCCCTTAACCAGGTCACAACGGGGCATCCGGCCGGAATATCAAAGTTATCGGTAAGCTTCCTGAATGAAAAGTGGCCGTGTACCACCTGCACACTTTTTTTAAGCCCGGAGCCTTTGAAAATCCTGCCATCCAGTTCAATATTTCTGCGAATATCCAGCCTGGATACATGACTGCTGCCATAAACTTCTTTCAGGATATTTCTGAAGCTGGTGCCTGCAGTTTTGGGAATATGCAGGGAAATAAGTTCAATGCTGTTCTCTATCTTTCCAC
>DAOVZP010000263.1 GCA_030635045.1 Bacteroidota bacterium
ATACCACTGATCATGATCGCCCTGGGTATCTTCTTTAACTTGAAACTCATCAAGCCCGTACCTGTTTTTGCAGGCATTGCAATCAGAATGTTACTGGGTTTCGGGATAGGGCTTGCATTTTGTTATGTTCTCGGCCTTGAAGGATTGATCAGAACCATAGTATTGATAGGAGCCTCTGCGCCAATAGGGTTTAACTCCATCATCTTTGCCTCAATGGAGAAACTCGACAAGGAATATGCAGCTTCAATGGTTTCCTTTGGTATCATGGCAGGGATGGTGCTGATACCTCTCCTGATCTATTTTGCGCAATAAATCGAATATCAAGTATCGAGTATCAAGTATCAAGTATCAAGTATTATTAGGATTGCAAGCAATCCTAATACAGTTCTTTATGGCATTCAGAGCAAAATTCCCTTTTCCATGCCTCATTGGGATCGTTCGGATGAACAAATTCCAGGGAGGCATTAATATTTGACACCTGTAAAGTGTCCAGGGTTCCCTGTGAAACTATGGTATGACAAAGATTGCAATCCATCGATATAACTTCGCCACCATCAGAAACATGCCGGTCATTATGGCATCTGAAACAACCATTAAATTCAAGGTGGCCGATATGGTTAGGATAGGAATTCCAGTTAACCTTCATATATGGAAAAACATTTTCGCTGTATGCATGTTGAATTCCGGCGATAGCTTTATCAATCAATTCCCTTTGGTTTTCATAGATATCTTCATGCATGAACTCATAATACATTAGCGCTTCGGATTCGATAAACCTCATGGCACTGTCCAAAGTCGGGAATTCATTGTTGATCACCTCCATGGCAACGGTCTTTATATCCGGCAGATCATGAGGAATTTCGCCAGCAGTGATAGCATCATTGATAAACCTGATCGGTGTTTTATAGTCATGTGATGGGCGGTTGTGACAATCCATGCAATCCATAACCCGTGTTTCCATTTCATCATCAGAAGAACCCTCTGCATAATAATCCGGATCTTTATAGATAACCTCCTCACCTGTCTTTAGATTTGTAAGTTTTACCCATGGGATGGTATCACGGTGAGTGAACGGGGCTGTTTTGTACTCAATTTTCACATCAGGGTTTATATGCCAGTGTATGCCTTCTTTAAGTCCCAGGGCACTGTATGATGACCCTATCTTCATTTGCAGAGCAATATCCCATTCTGTGTTTGCTTCATCGGCCAGGTAATGTTTTTCAACCCTTATGGTACGGGCATAGAATTTTTCAGGCCAATGGCATTCTTCACATGTCTCCCTGGCCGGACGAAGGCTGGTAATAGGTGTGGGTATGGGCCTTGGGTAAATATTGGCAAGTACTGCATAGACCTGGTACAATCCTGAGAGTTTAGATCTCATATACCAACTAGCTCCCGATCCTACATGGCATTCCACACAGGATACGCGTGCATGGGGAGAGTTTTGGTAAGCCACATATTCCGGTTCCATTACCTGATGGCAAAGGGCTCCACAAAACTCTACCGACTCCGTATAATGAAAAGCCTCATAACTACCAACCGAGGATAATAAAAGAAACATTACAGTTCCAAAAGTAAATATCAGGAAAGCATTCCTGTGCCTGTTATGATTTAGGTCGATATACGGCCATTTTCTATCACTCACCTTGCCTGTTCTTTTCAGCCTGCGTGTGTACACTATCATCCCAAGGGGGATCATAAGCAAGCCAATGATCATTATCACCGGCAAAACAATATATATTACAAGGCCCAGATATGAGCTACCCTCTCCAAATGCAGATATCACAATAAGAAAAACGATCATAAAAAGCGTGATCAGAGAAATAATGGCACCACTGAAGGATGTCCAGTTATAAAAAGATTTTGGCAGTTTCATATCAGGCAGGTTTTAGTATTAAATCATTAATATGCTCTCTCACAAACAATAAATATACTACCAAAGTAAGACTTTTTCAAATATTGACATATCTTTATCTGTATATTTGAATAGTTTTAACTAATGCGGGAGGTCTGATTTGCAACCCATTTATGCAAATATGTGGTATTGTGATGAACTTAAAAGCACTCCGAAACCTGAGAAAGGCATCATCCTGGTTACGGGTGCCACCGGGTATATTGGTGGCCGGCTTGTCCCGGAACTTCTGAGGCGTAAATACAGAGTCAGGGTAATGGTAAGATCATACTCCCATGACTATAACCTCCGATGGCCGGGCGCAGAGATTGTTGAAGCCGATGCCCTCAACAGGGAAAGCCTGAGGGTGGCTCTGAAAGATGTACATACTGCTTACTACCTGATACATTCTTTGCTTCTTGGCACAAAGAAATTCGAAACTACAGATATAGAAGCGGCCAAAAATTTTATGGCCATTGCCGAAGAGGCAGGCATTAAGCATATGATCTATCTTGGGGCTCTGGGAGACAGGAGTAAAAAGCTATCCCCCCACCTTGAAAACCGCAACCGGGTTGCTGACATTCTCAGTAGCGGAAGAACACCTGTTACTGTGCTCAGGGCAGGATTGATCATTGGATCAGGAAGTGCTCCTTACGAAATCCTTACTAATCTGGTTAAAAACACTCCTGTATTTTTCATCCCATACTGGGCGAAGACCAAAAGCCAACCTATCGCCGTCAGGGATGTGATCAGGTACCTGGTAGGAGTGATTGAGACAGATATTACCGAGGGCATTGAATATGATATTGGCGGAAATGAGATAATGAGCTACTGCGAGATGCTTAAAACCCTGGCAAAAGTGCAGAATAAGCGCAGGTTTTTCCTTCGCGGATTTATCACCAACACTGCAATCTACAGCTATATTGCAAGCTTACTAACCCCGGTACCGGCCCCAATAACCAGGGCTCTCGTCCTTGGCTGTAAAAATGAAGTCCTGTGCCGTGACCATAAGATCAGGGAAATCGTTGATTTCGAACCAAGAACATATCGCGAAGCATTGATGGCAGCCTATGCCATTGAAAAGGAAGACCAAATGCAGAGCCGCTGGTCCGATTCTTACCCTTATACTCATGAACTTGCCATTAAGCTCCATCAGTTAAATCCGACCCCAAAGTACAATTCAACGTACTGTCTTTTAACGTATCAACATCCTGAAAACTTATTCATATCCTTTTGTCAGATTGGTGGCAAGTTGGGATGGTTCAGGAATAATTGGATGTGGCGCCTGCGGGGAATGGTTGACGGCTTACTCCTGGGTGTCGGCAGTTCGCGCGGAAGGAGAAGCTATTCTGAGCTCAGGGTTGATGATGTGATCGACTTCTTCAGGGTTGAAAACATTAAAAAGAACAAGCTCCTGTTGCTCAGGGCTGAAATGATATTACCGGGAAAGGCCTGGCTGGAATTTGTCATTGATTCCTATGAAGGCCTGAACAAATTGACCATAACTGCCTATTTCCAGCCAAAAGGTATATGGGGAGCGATATACTGGTATTTCTTCCTGCCATTTCACTATTATATATTCAAGATCCTGATAAAACAGATTGAGAAGAAAAGCTGATCCGTTTTCTTACAAAGACGGATAATTTACACCTCAGTTTTTACAATTTCGAATTTCAGATTTCGAATATCTTCATTGTCTTTTCACACTTTCAATCGGAAAAACAATACTCACCTTATAGGCAAAGTTATCGGCCGGAGTGTCATATCCGTAAGGCCCATAGCGATAGAACACGCCGGCACCAACTTTATATAATTTGAGGTCGAGCAGGCCATG
>DAOVZP010000325.1 GCA_030635045.1 Bacteroidota bacterium
ACAAGTTCAACCAGTTACCGGCTGTTGGACACTGCTAAAATGTGTACTTTTGCATACATATGACCATTAGCATCGACACGGCAGCAGGATTTTGCCCCGGCGTGAGGAGAGCCATCAAAAAGGCCGAGGATGAACTCGGTAAAAGTGATGAATTCTTCAGCTATGGCTCTATTTTGCATAATGACTCCGAAATGCACCGCCTTGAAGATCAGGGGCTGAGCATCGCCTTTAAAGATGACCTTGAAAAGCTTGGTGGGAAAAAGTTGCTCATCCGTGCACATGGTGAACCACCTGAAACATATAAGCATCTCGAAAAGATAGGCGTGGAGGTTGTCGATGCCACCTGTGCAGTAGTAAGGCGAATACAGCAGCAAGTGAGCAGGGCTGCTGACGAAATGAAAGAGGTAAACGGACAGCTGCTCATCTTTGGCAGAAAAGAACATCCCGAAGTGATCGGGCTGGCAGGAAATGCAAAAGGGATGGCCCTGATACTCGAGTCGAAGGATGAACTGGATGTTGTTGACCTCAGCAGGCCAATAAGGCTGTTCTCGCAAACAACCATGGACGCCGATCAATATCTTTTTATTTCTGATACCATACAAAAGGGGGTCAGGGAACAGCAGGAGGAACCGGACTTTATCCGCTATGACAGCATCTGCCGGCATGTAACCGACCGCATTCCATCACTGGAAGAATTTGCTGAGCGATCAGAGGTGATCATCTTCGTAAGCGGGAAAGAAAGCTCCAACGGCAAGAAATTGTTTAATGTTTGTAAAGATAAAAATCCAAAGACTTTCTTCATCTCAGAGCCGGATGAATTAATACGGGAATGGTTTGACGGGGTGAGCACTGTCGGTATCAGCGGTGCAGCTTCCACACCACAATGGCTGATGGAAAATGTGGCACAAAAAATTGAAGAGATAATCTGATGTACCTGCAAAGCCTGAATATCACAAACTTTAAAAACTATGCGAAAGCAGATGCAAGCTTCTCGCCCAAGATCAATTGCTTTACAGGCGATAACGGCACTGGAAAGACCAACCTGCTGGATGCCATCTATTACCTCTCTTTCTGTAAAAGCTATTTTAATCCCGTCGACACCCAGAATATCAAACATGAAGAGGACTTTTTTGCCATTCATGGCCAGTTTATCCGTAACGGTGATTCTTCTGATAAGGTGAGCTGCGTGCAGAGATCAGGGGAGAGAAAGCTGTTCAAACTCAACGATAAACCCTATGATCGTCTCGCAGATCATATCGGGGCCTTTCCGCTGGTGATGATATCTCCCTACGACAGGGACCTCATCAACGAAGGCAGTGAGATAAGGAGAAAACTCATTGACAGTGTCATCTCCCAGTTCGATAAAGTATACCTCGACGACCTGATCAACTATAATAAGGCTCTGCAGCAAAGGAATTCTCTTTTAAAGCAATTCTCTGAAAGGAATTTCTTCGATCAGGCCATGCTGGAGATATGGGATGAACAGCTTTCGCGTCTGGGCAGCGAAATTTACAGCAAGCGCAAAGTGTTCATTGAACGTTTTATCCCGATATTTCAAAAGTATTTCGACTTTATCTCCGAAGGGAAGGAGAAGGTGTCGATAGAATATGAATCCCACCTGCATGATACTGAACCCGGCAAGTTGCTGGCATCGACACTTGGCAAAGACCGCATGTTAAGGTATACTACCGCCGGGATCCATAAGGACGACCTGAGGTTTAGTATTTTTGATTATCCGGTAAAGAAATTCGGCTCCCAGGGACAACAGAAGTCCTTTGTGATAGCCATTAAGCTGGCTCAGTTCGACTACACCAAAGAGGAAAAAGGATATAAGCCGGTCCTCCTTTTTGATGATATTTTCGATAAGCTGGACGACCACAGGGTAAAACAATTGATAAAACTCGTGAGTGAAAATAATTTTGGGCAGGTGTTCATCACCGACACCCAGCGAAGCAGGATTGAAAAAGTTTTCAAGACTATCGATATCGACCACTTAATATTCAATGTGACCGACGGCATACTGTCGGAACCCGAAATCTAACAAGCATGGCCAGACGATCAAATGAGCAACCACTGGGGGAAGTGATCCGTGAACTGCTGTCCTCATATCGCCTCGAAGGCAAACTTAACCAGGCACGCATCATCGAAGCCTGGCCTGAAGTAACCGGCACGATGATCACAAATCATACTAAGGATCTCTATATTAAAGGCTCCAAGCTATTCGTTAAGCTCGATTCCCCGGCCCTGAAAAATGAGCTCGCATATTCAAAGGGGCAGATCATCGATAGCTTAAATGGTATAGTCGGCGGTAAGATCATTACTGATATTGTTTTTATCTAGGCGATGGGCTATGGGCGGTGGGCTGTGGGCATTGCTTCCCCCATTTTGTTTGGGTGATTTTTATACCTGAAGTGTGACATTTTTGAGTTTTTGGTATTAATAGTTATAGATTACTACCATGGGAGATATCACAAAACTTGAGGTGTGGAAAATGTCAATCGAATTAGCCACAGCAGTTTATAAATTATCACAAAGGGGTGCCTTATCAAAAGACTTTTCATTTCGAGATCAGATAAGAAGGGCTGCAGTCAGTGTCCCCTCAAATATAGCTGAAGGTGCAGGATCAGGTTTTGATAAACTTGGGGTAAGATACTTTTATAATGCAAGAGGTTCTTGTGCTGAACTTAAAACACAATTATTAATAGCTCAAAAAATTGAATACATTAATGACAATGAGTATAAAAACATCTTGTCTATGATTGAATCAATTATGAAGATGCTAAATAATTTGATTAACTATAGAAAGAATTTCAATAAAGGCAGATAGTTTTATTAAATCCACCACCCACAGCCCATCGCCCACAGCCCACCGCCTATTTAATATTGCATTTTAATAGAAGTCGATCCCCGATGTACGCTTCCAGCTTATCACCAATCCGGATCGGGCCGACCCCGGCCGGGGTTCCGGTGAAGATGAGGTCGCCGGTTTTGAGTGTGAAGAATTTTGA
>DAOVZP010000291.1 GCA_030635045.1 Bacteroidota bacterium
ATTCAGTATGCTACCCGAGAAGTGCTTTCGACCGGCAATCGATGCTCTGGGACCTGAACTACTTTAAATACTACATCCTTAAAACGTCCGGCATCACCTTTAATGAGCAACTGCTTGAAAACGATTTCCTGCACTTTTCTGAATTCCTGCTCGGGGCCGGACAGGAACACTTTATGTACCGTGATTTCCAATCACGCAACGTAATGCTCAGGGAAGGAAAGCCCTGGTTTATCGATTACCAGGGAGGAAGAAAAGGGCCACTACAATACGACCTTGCCTCCTTCCTGTACCAGGTAAAGGCACACTTTCCGGAGGAGATAAAGAAAAAACTGATCAACGAATACCTGGAGGAGCTTGCGAAACTGCATGCCGTTGACAGGGATGATTTCATGAAGTACTTCTACCCCTTTGTATACCTGCGCCTGTTCCAGGTGTTGGGAGCCTATGGTTTCCGCGGCCTTTTTGAAAAACGCCCGCATTTTGCCGAAAGCCTTGAGCCGGCAATGGCAAGCCTTGCCGGGCTTTTGAATGCACACCCCCCGGAACCGGAACTTAGCGAGTTAAAAGCCGTACTGCAAAGACTTACTCAAAGCAGCAAATATCTGCCCGTTCAGCACAAAAAATCAAGCCTTACGGTGGCATTGAGCAGCTTTGCCTATAAAAACGGCATCCCGGAAGACACCTCCGGCAATGGTGGTGGTTTTGTATTCGATTGTAGGATACTGCCAAACCCCGGCAGGCTTGAAGAATACAGGGATCAAACGGGGCGAGACAAGGCCGTGATCAGTTACCTTAGCCGGCACCGCGAAGTGGATATGTTTTTACATAATGTATTTGACATTTGCGACAGCGCAGTGGAAAACTATATAGAAAGAGGTTTTGAAAATCTCAGTATTAATTTTGGTTGTACAGGCGGACAGCACAGGTCGGTTTATTGTGCCGACAGATTGGCTGAACATTTATCCGGGAAATATGTTATTACTGTCAAGCTCCATCACAGGGAACAGCAAATAACAGAAACCAGGAAAGAATAGCATGAGCAAGAAGATCTGCATAAAACTAAAGGAAGGCGAAAAGACCATTCAATACGAGAATCCGAAATATTTGTGCAAGACCTGTAGTGCAGAATCCGAAAAGGAAAAGGAGATCTGCAAACCAAAGAAAATGAAACGCGCATGAAAGCGATGATCCTGGCAGCCGGTAGGGGTACACGCCTGCAGGCACTTACCGAGAATACACCAAAAGCACTGGTAAAAGCCGGTGGCATGAGCCTGCTGGAACGGCTAATCATTAAGATGAAAGTGCAGGGGGTGTCGGAGATCGTGATCAATGTACATCATTTCGCAGATCAGATCACTGCATTTCTTCAGGAGAAAGACTACTTCAACATCCCTATCGATATTTCCGATGAAAGCAGCGAATTACTGGAGACCGGTGGCGGGATACTGAAAGCAAGGCCGTTTCTTGATGACAAAGAACCTTTTATCGTCCATAATGTAGATGTCCTTTCCGATATTGACCTCCGCAAGGTATATGAACAGCATGTTTCATCGGGGGCACTGTCTACGTTGGCGGTAAAATCCCGAAAAACATCCCGTTACATTCTTTTCGACGATGTCTTGCAGATGCAGGGATGGGAAAACCGGAGCACAGGAGAGCAGGTAATCCCCGGCAACACAGAAACAAGCCTCACTCCCATGGCATTCAGCGGCATTCATGTTATGAGCCCCGAAATCTTTCCCCTGTTCACGGAAACCGGAAGATTCAGCATTATCGAAACCTACCTCCGGCTATGCAAAGATCATACGATCAAAGGCTTCAGGCATGATGAAGGATTATGGATCGATGCCGGCAAGCCCGAAGGACTGGAGATGGCGAGGATGCTTCTGGGAGAAGGGGGATGAAATTTGAAATCTGAAATCAGAAATCAGAAATTCGAATTTCAGATTTCTGATTTCTGATTTCAGATTTCGGATTTCTTTATTGCTTATCTTTATTCCGGTAAAACAACATTGTCCCAATGCCGGCATTTCTCGAGAAGCTTACGAAACATATTTATACCAGCTGGGGAGACCGGCTGGGTGATATTTGTATCGTCCTGCCGAACAGGCGGGCAGCACTTTTCATCAAAGATCACCTTGCGAAGATTCTGAAAGAGACAAGTTTCCTGCCTGAATTTTATTCCATTGAAGATTTTGTCGCCCACTATTCAGGGCTCACCATTACAGACCCCTTGAGAGACCAGTTCACCCTGTATGCCCTGCATCGTGATATCGAAGGTGATCAGGCCCGCAGCATTGAGGAATTCTTCCCTTATGCTGCATGGATGCTTTCTGACTTTAATGAGATCGACATGTACCTGGTCGGGCGGGAACAACTATTCAATTACCTCAGCGATGCCAAAGCCATGGCCCTGTGGAATCCTGATGGCCGGCCGCTCAGCGATTTTGAAAAGAGATACCTCCGCTTTTTCAGGTCTTTAAAGCAATATTATTACGGCCTGAACGAAATGCTCTCCGGAAAAGACATGGCATACCAGGGTGGCGCTTTCAGGCAACTGGCCGAAGACATTGAAAACAGCTCGGAAGCATGGCCTTGGGAAAAAGTAATCTTTGCCGGATTCAATGCATTGACACCTTCTGAAGAAAAAATTATTAAGCACCTACTTAATACCGGCCGGGCTGAGGTTTACTGGGATGCTGACAAGTATTACACCGACAATCCCGTACAGGAAGCCGGTGCCTTTTTGCGCAGGTATTTCAAAGATTTTGGTGATGCAGAGCCTTTGTGGAAAGAAGATAATTACGCACAACAAAAGGAGGTTCATATAATCGGTGTTCCAAAAAACGCCGGACAGCTTAAATATGCCGGTGAGCTATTACTTAAGCAACTGAAAGAAAAAGGATCACTCGACAATACAGCCCTCGTACTGCCGGATGAGAGCCTGCTTTTGCCAATGCTGAACAGCGTTCCTGAAGAGGCCGGGAAATTTAATGTTACCATGGGCCTTGCCCTGAAAAACACACCGCTTTTTTCATTGCTCGATTCTGTTTTAAGCATGCATCACAATGCTGAGCGCTTCTCACAAATGAGGGAAGGCCAGCAAAGGGCATATTACAGCAAAGACCTGCTTGATCTTGTTAAGCACCCATGGTTCGGAATGCTTTCAGCTGACATCAGCGAAAAAACTTCCGGCAGCCTGGAGGATATGATCAGAAAGAGCAACAGGATATTCTTCCCTGCCACGGATATAGTCGAAATATTGAAAGCTTATATGCCGGAACCAGCTATCAGCAGCTTATTCCCCTCCGATCCCGGCCCCTTGAGTGTATTGGCTTCACTTTCAGGATTGCTTACAACTTTTCGTCAAAAGTTTATCGACCTTCGCAAGG
>DAOVZP010000295.1 GCA_030635045.1 Bacteroidota bacterium
AACAATCCTTCGCACCAAACCCAAACAGCATAGCGGTTCCCTATTTGTAGCCCGTGGTTAGATGTTATCACCCCAAGCGCGTAGCGCTTGTTCACCTGTAGCCAAAGGATGGATGTTAAGCACCCCAAGCACGTAGCGCTTGTTCAATGGTACAGCTGGCCTTTCGCACCAAGCCAGATCGTTTGTGCAAAAGCATGATATATCGCTAAGGATTATTTTAATAATTCCAAAAACTGAGGCAGATCAAGAATTTCAATCCCTGACTTTTCCGCCTTTTCAAGTTTGGAAGGCCCGGCATTGGCCCCGGCAAGGAGGTAATCTGTTTTTGCTGAGAGGGAAGTAGTGCTTTTTCCTCCGTAATGCTCTATCATCTCTTTAATATCATCCCTGGAGTGATCATCGAAAGTACCGCTGACAACAAATGTCTTTCCATCCAATAGCTGGGGAGCGTTGGATTCATTTTCCGGGATATTCATTTGCAGCCCGGCCTCTTTCAGCAAGTTTATCAATTCCCTGTTTTCCGTATTGCTGAAGTAATCAACGACAGAGCGGGCAATTTTTTCGCCTATTTCATGAATGTCGATAAGTGCATCCATATTTGCCGCAGCAACTGCATCAATTGATTTAAAGTGCCTGGCAAGGATTTTGGCCACGGTCTCGCCGACATGCCTGATACCCAGTGCAAACAGGACACGCTCGAAGGGTACTATCAGCGACGCCCTGATGCCGTTGATAATATTCTCAGTCGTCTTATCTTTAAAACTAACTTTTCTTTCCTTCTTATCGTCCTCTGCCGGATACACCTTTTCAAGGCCCAGGATATCCTCATATTTCAACTTATAAAGGTCTGCAATGCTGCTGATGATACCATTCTCATAGAGTATTTCCACCTTTCCTTCGCCAAGGCTGTCGATGTCCATGGCACGCCTGCTGATGAAATGCTCAATACGGCCTTTGATCTGTGGCGGGCATGCAGCATCGTTAGGACAAAAATGTGCAGCTTCATCTTCATGCTTCAGCAGTTTTGTTCCGCAATCAGGGCATTCATCAATAAAATGAATAGGCCGGGCATCTGCCTTCCTATCTTGTTTTACAACTCCTGTGATCTTGGGGATAATATCTCCTCCTTTTTCCACCTGTAGCATGTCACCTTCTTGCAGGTCGAGTTTTGCAATGATATCGGCATTATGCAGGGAGGCCCGCTTCACAATGGTGCCTGCCAGGGGCACGGGTTCGAGGTTCGCAACCGGAGTGACAGCGCCTGTCCTGCCCACCTGGTAGCTCACTGAAAGAATGCGTGTCGTGGCTTGCTCTGCCATGAATTTGTAGGCAATGGCCCATCGTGGGCTTTTGGCAGTGTGGCCGAGGTCCTGCTGTTGCAGGAAATTGTTTACCTTGATCACCACACCGTCGATATCAAAAGGCAAATCCGGCCTGGCACCTTCCATCTCATGGATGAAATTAAATATTTGCTGCTGATCCTTTGTCTTGATGATATATTCAGATATTTTGAACCCCCATTTCTTCGCCTCCATCAGGTTTTCGTAATGCGAATCGAATGGAAGGTTTTTGCCATGTATACTGTAGAAAACACAGTCAAGTGGCCGTTTGGCTACTTCGGAAGAATCCTGCATTTTGACACTGCCGGAAGCAGAATTGCGTGGATTGGCAAATAATGCCTCTCCGGCTTCTTCTCTCTCCCTGTTGATCTTTTCAAATCCCTTATGCGGAAGAAATATCTCGCCCCTGATCTCCAATTCCCCTGGGTGATCACCATGTAAAAGCAACGGAATGCTTCTGATGGTCCGGATATTGGCCGTAACATCATCTCCCTGTGTGCCATCGCCACGCGTCACTGCACGAATAAAGCTGCCCTGCTCATAGGTGATGGAGATGGCAACACCATCATACTTCAATTCGCAAACGTAATCAGGGTCTTCGTCGAGGTCTTTTCTTATCCGCTGGCCAAAGGCCATGATCTCTTCCTCTGAATATGTATTGGAGAGGCTGAGCATCGGTGTTTTGTGTGTTACAGTGGGAAAGTCTTTGGTGATAACGCCACCGACTCGTTTAGCGGGTGAATTAGGATCAGAAAATTGGGGATGTTCGGTTTCCAGGCGGATCAACTCTTCCATCAGCATGTCGAACTCATAGTCGCTGATCACCGGTGAGGAAAGGACGTAATAATTATGGTTATGCTGACGGAGTTGCCGGCTTAGTTCATCAATCCTCAGTTTTGCCTCTTCTGCCTTCATCCTGCTTATTCAATTTTGTGGGGGCGACTTTGTGTATTTCTGTAAATATACATATTTTGGTTCTCATTTACGGGGTTGAGCCAGAATAATATACGATCGATCATGCCGGGTGATACGGTGGTTTCATAGACAATATCAGGGAACACTTTTTTAACTTCTGCCAATCTGTATTCAATGTTCTTCTCGCCCTCAAAAATGACAAAATCAGGCATATTCAGATAATTCTCCTTATACCATATGCCGACATCACTTGCCGGCCTGGTATTATTTATTTCGCCATAGCCTGCCCGTTGTCCCAGGTAATACATGGGTAAAAGGTTTATGTCGTCCTTGTTTGAGTTTTCTACCAGGATGTTGTCAATGTCTTGGTATTTTGAAAGATAACACATGCTTTCCACGCGGGCGCGCTTACTATATGTGGTTGAAATCACCAACAGTAAGATGATGTTTATCAGCCAGAAGAAACCCCAGGAAGAGCGAAGTAAAGCCTTCTTTCCTGCCCAGAATCTAGACTTTTGCAAGAAGTGGTACCAGCCGGCAGTTCCTGCAATAATGAAGAATGGGATCAGGGGCAGGATGAATCTTTCCTGTTTGCCTGGGTAGTAGGAATGAAATATAAGGAATAACATCACCGGCAGGAATATGAGCAGGTATTTCCTCCATGCTTTGATAAAAGCATAAAAGAATCCAAAAATCAGGAAAAAACTGATGGGTGGTATGAGCGCCAGGATGATCACCAGCATATATTGATACCAGGGTCCTATGTTGTATTCCGCATAACTGTGCATATTGTAATCAATGTACTCCAGCAGTTCTGCAAAGGGATATCCCCAAACATAAATATCTATAGTGGCCAGCAAGAGAAATGCTGTGATAAGCACTCCGATGCCGGTTGTGATGGCTTCTTTCCATCTGCCAAGGATCAACAGTCCCAGGCCAATGCCTCCGATGTAAACCATTGATTGAAACCTCATGCAGAAGGCAATGCCTAGTATCAGGCCTGCCAACAGTCCCTGTAAGAAGGGATTTCTCTTTTTCTCGTCATTTATGAGGATCCATGTGCCCCAGAAAAGGAAAGGGACACATGTG
>DAOVZP010000206.1 GCA_030635045.1 Bacteroidota bacterium
CCATTGAAGCGAAAGTTTTGGTTCGATAACTTCATCAGTCCTTTCAGAATAGCCGATCTTGTTCACATAGTCTTCAACCTTGACCAGATGCCCCTGTGCTTCAAGGTCCTTCATGATCTCTTCCCTTACATCAAAACGGTCTTTACCGATATACAGCTCAGCGGCTTCGCTCATGGTGCCATCATCGTTAAAGATGTCGATACTTTTCAGCTTATGGCGCATGCCGATCTCATAGTCGTTGATATCATGTGCGGGGGTGATCTTCAGGCAGCCGGTACCGAACTCAGTGTCCACATAATCGTCGAAGATCACCGGCACCACCCTGTTCACCAGCGGGATGATCACTTTCTTATCTTTAAGATGTGCAAATCGTTTGTCGCCGGGGTTCACACAAACAGCAGTATCGCCAAGTATAGTTTCAGGCCGTGTTGTGGCGATGGTCACCCATTCATCTTCTGTTCCTTCGATCTTATACCTCAGGTAATATAGCTTTGATTGCAGTTCCTTATGTATCACTTCTTCATCAGAAAGTGCCGTCAGTGCTTTCGGATCCCAGTTTACCATACGAACACCGCGGTATATCAGCCCTTTATTATATAAGTCGACAAAGACCTTGATAACAGATTCGTACAAAGCCTCATCCATGGTAAAACGTGTTCTGTCCCAATCGCAGGAAGCACCCAAACGTTTGAGTTGTTCCAGGATGATCCCGCCATGTTTTTCACGCCATTTCCATGCATGTTCGAGGAACTCTTCCCTGCTCAGGGTAGCCTTATCGATCCCCTGCTTTTGCAAAAAGGCAACTACCCTGGCCTCGGTAGCGATGGAAGCATGGTCGGTCCCCGGAAGCCACTCAGTATTATATCCCTGCATGCGTGCGCGACGGACCAGCACATCCTGCAGTGTATTGTTGAGCATATGGCCCATATGAAGCACACCGGTTACATTGGGTGGTGGTATCACGATGGTAAAAGCTTCCCTTTTGTCGGGTTCAGATTTAAAATAGCCTTTATCCATCCAGCATGAGTACCATTTTTCCTCCACTTTGGCAGGACTATATTTACTGGGAATTTCCGTCATGATGTTCCGTTTAATGAAGTGGCAAAATTAGTAAAAATATGATTTGCATAAATGTTGGCCGGACAAAAAGAAAAGGCACCGGACAAATTAATATCCAGTGCCTTAACAGAATTATATGTAGAAGCGGAACCAGGTCCGCCGGGATAGGCTTACTCGCCCTCTTTACAGTTTTTTCCTTTCTGCATCAAACCTAACAGCTCTTTCGTGAAGAAGTTTGACAAGTCAATTTCACCTTTTACATAAACCATCATTACGTCATGGCTTTCCCTAACCAGCAGGACAGCTTCGCGGATCAATCCATCCTCCATCTGATTATAATAGAAACCCACATCCTCATTATCGTCAGAGTGAACACGTACTATTTCAATGTAATCTTCATGTTGCAAGGCATCCATTGCTTTTGAATAGAAGTCATCACGTATTGATGCCGTTGTAGACGCTGAATCGCATGAAATGATCTTGATTATGTCAAGTTGAGCCAGTGCTTCTTCAATCTTCTCTCCTTCAAGTTGGAATTCTTTATTGAATTCCTCTGATCCCGGTTCGATTAGCTGTATGCTGATGCCCTCAGTCTTCGCCTGCTTTTTAATAAACTTCTCTACGGGTGACTTTTGGGCACAGGCAGTGATTGTAAATACTGCCAGCAGTGTAAATATTAATACTCTCATGGCTGAAAAGTATCAATATTATTCTTCGTCTTCGTCGTGGTCGTGATCGTGATCACCACCGAATTTCCCCATTTGCTGTATGCCCATACTCTGTGACACTTTGGAAATGGTTTCCATGTCCATATCGCCGAAGATGCTGATAAAACCGGCTTCATCATCTGATTCGATCAGGACAAGGAATTCTTTAAAGATATCTCCATCCTGCCGGGCAACAAAGCGTACTTTTTCATCTTTATCGTCGACCACCATCAATTCTGCAAAGCCATCCAGGTCGAAGGCCTCCAGATCTTTCTTGAATGCATCGAAATCCTTGTTTCCTTCGGTACCATTCTCATACATCACGATCCTGATGAATTGAAGATTTGCCATGGCATCTTTCATCTCATTCATTTCCTCGGCATCTTCACCTTCAAAATTCATCTGGGCGATCATTCCGAATAGTTCCTTGGTAATATGGACCGTTGTAAATCCGTCCTTACCGCTGTACTTTTCATAGAGTTTTTCAGTAACACTTTCCTGTGCTTGTGCAAAAGGAGCAAGAAAAGCGATTGTCAATAATGTAATAATTAACTTTTTCATTGTTTTAAGCTATTAAGCACCCTTAAGGTGCAGGGTTTGTAATTAATTTTGTTATCTGGTTGAATCTTGACAGGGGCGTTGCTTTGTTTACGCCGTCATCAAACTTGTTTACGGTGTTCAGATTTTTCATTCCTTCATCGAAGCGGGCCACTTTACCGAGTGGGTTGGCACCCTGATTAAACTTTGCAGAAACAAAATACAGAATACGGCTTGCTTCTGTAAATGCCATGTCGGCTTCGTGTTCGTCATATTGGGTGCTGTTGGTAAATGGATCGAAGCGGACAAACAAGGTGATGAGTATCAGAATGCTTGCCGCTACGCCGCTGATGTAAAAAATATATGCACGCCGGGAAGTTTTTTTGCTTCGCTCACGCTTTTCAATCTCCTTGAATAAAACTTCATCAAAGTCGCCAGGGAGTTCCTCCGTGCTTTCTTCATCGTAAAGTCCAAACTGCTCCCTGAGTTCAACAAGGTGTGCAGGAAGATCTTCCTTTTGGAAAAACTCCCTGAGCGTGCGCTCCTCTCCCAGGGACGTATCGCCCTCGAAGTACTTTTCCAGTAGTTTTTCAATTATTTGAGAACTCATAACTATTAATTTTGATAAGGGTATCTCTAATTTTTTTTCTGGCCCGCGACAGACTGACCCTCACATTGTTCAGGCTCATTTCCGTAATTTCAGCGATCTCGTCAAAATCGCTTCCTTCCACATCCCGCAGATGGATCACCATACGCTGTTGCTCAGGCAATGCATCCATGGCCATTTTTACCAACCTGATGGTATCACTGGTCTCGGTTCTTGTATATGGAGTTGTGTTATCGGGCATTTCTCTTGTTTCATCAAATGTTTCCTTTCTTGAGGCGGGTGATTTAAGCTTGTCCAGGCAAAGGTTTCTGGTCATGGTCATCGCAAATGCTTCAATGCTTCTGTATTCGCTTAGATTATCCCGCTTCGTCCACAAACGAAGAAATATATCCTGTACCACATCCTGCGCTTCTTCAACATCTCCCAGCAGTCGCAGGGCAAAGCGGTAAAGTTTATTCTTTACCGGCAGCACTTCTGATTTGAATTCTTCGCTTGTCATGACATAGGTAAGACGATGGTGATGTAAATATATTACACTTCAATCCGCAAATCAACTTATCTCACTTATTTATCGGGTTTGAAGTGCCTAAAGTGAGCTAAAGTGACTAAAGTTATTCAACTCCAAACTTTAGCTCACTTCAAACTTTAGGCACTAATTTCCCCAGACCTCAGACCTCAAACCTCAAACCCATAATTATTCTTGCACAACTCCCAAATTTATTTATTTTTGTAGGCTATTCATAAAAATAAATACAAAGATTTACATATAAACCAATACTAATAAAAAACTAAAACTATGTTAAAAGGACATCCCAAAGGACTTCTGGTAGCCTTCTTTTCGAATATGGGGGAAAGGTTTGGCTTTTACACTATGATGGCAATTCTGGTTCTCTTCCTTCAGGCAAAATTCGGATTATCTGAGGAAGGTGCCGGAGGCATTTACAGCTGGTTTTATTTTGGCATTTACGGATTAGCGCTACTTGGCGGCCTTCTTGCTGATGTTACAAACAGATATAAGCTCGTGATCCTTGCGGGTATCGTTATTATGTTTTCCGGCTACGTGATCGTTGCTGTCCCGGGGATGGGACTACCAGTGACTATCGTCGGACTGTTTACCATTGCCCTTGGGAATGGCCTTTTTAAAGGCAACCTGCAGGCTGTGGTCGGGCAGATGTATGATAATGATAAGTACAGGAAAGTGCGCGACTCTGCTTTTATGATCTTCTACATGGGGATCAACATAGGTGCCTTCTTTGCTCCATTTGTAGCAACCGGAGTCAGAAACTGGTTTCTGAAAACGCAAGGGTTTTTACATGACGGAAGCTTGCCTGCACTGTGTCACGCATACAAAAAAGGCGAACTCACCGTCGAAACTGAGGGTATATTTCAGACACTGGCTGATAAAGTAAGTGGTGGGCATGTTACAGATCTTTCGGCCTTTGCAAATGATTACATTAATGCTTTTGCAGTAGGTTATAATTATGCTTTCGGGATTGCAGCTATAGCAATGATCATATCACTTTTGGTGTATACCATTTTCAATAAATACCTGCCAAC
>DAOVZP010000168.1 GCA_030635045.1 Bacteroidota bacterium
AAACCCTGCTAAAAAACCATTGCCTCATGGTGATGGTTTTTTCAGGTTTTTATAGCTTCTCCTGCTAGCTGTATCTTTAGCTGGATGGGTGCCGGCACATCAGGTAATAATTTGACAGAAAAAATAAAATATGGAAGGAACCCACTTATATACACTGAGAACCAACTCAGTAATTGCCACCAAAAAGATTATCTGTTATTGACAGACGGCTTGATCTTTTATACATTTGTATGAGCTAACTGATAATTCGAAATAAGGCAACAATAAAATAAAACCAAAAATGAAAAAATCAATGTTCATCAAACGGTCACTAATTTTGTTTCTCGTATCTTTTCTTCTTACATCATCCGGCTATGCTGAGGAAGTTAAATATAGTGACAGCCGGTCAGGCCAGGGTTTCACCCTGCTTGCTGCCGGGAATTCAAATGTACGTATAATTCATTCCGTTAACAGTTTCAGTTTTAATGCAGTCAACATCAATGGTGAAGAGATGACCGTGATCAACATGCCCGGCGTCATGCTCCCCAATGATGAAGGGGCTCCCAATCTTCCCGGAGATGGAAGATTTGTAGCCATGCCCGTCGGGGCTTCAGCAAAACTGAATATCATCAGCATGCAGTTTGAAACTTTTCAGAATATTGAAGTGGCTCCTTCACCGCGTATCCCTTTTGAGGATGATGACAGTCCGCTTTATTATGAAAAGAATATGGCAATTTACGGGCAAAATGCATTTTACCCGGCAAATCCCGTAAAGATCTCCGAACCGGCTAAGATCAGGGGCGTTGACGTTGTCATGCTCGGGATCACACCTTTTCAATACAACCCGGTAAGCAAGGAATTAAAGGTTCTGCGCAGTATCGAAGTGGAGATCGTATTTGAAGGTGGGAGCGGGCAGTTTGGCGAAACCCGGTACCGCAGCAGGTGGTGGGATCCTATCATGGCTGATGCCATTATGAACTTTGAATCTCTTCCGGAAATCGACTATAACTGGATGCACCAGGGAGTAAACCGTGCCGGCGACGGCTGTGAATACCTTATCATCACCCCTGATGATCCTGATTATGTATCATGGGCAGACTCTATTGCCACTTTCCGGAATAAACAAGGTATCCTTACTGATGTGGCAACATTGACTGAAGTGGGCGGTAATACAACCTACGACATTGAAACATTCGTCAACAATGCATACAATACCTGGACCATCCCCCCCTCCGCAGTACTGCTTCTCGGTGACTTCGGAACAGATATTAATTATAACGTAATTGCGCCCATATACAACAGTTACTGTGCTTCGGATAATATCTATGCCGATGTTGACGATGACCATCTTCCTGAAATGGCATTTGCACGTATTACAGCCAACAATGCCACCCAGGTGGAGACCATGGTTACCAAATTCATCGATTACGAAAGAAACCCTCCTACCAACCCTGATTTCTATGACAACCCGATCACTGCGGTTGGCTACCAATCTACACGCTGGTTCCAGATCTGTGGCGAAGCCGTTGGAGGATACTGGAAAAATGAACTTGGGAAAAATCCGGTCCGTATCAACGATATTTACTCAGGCACTCCGGGTGCCACCTGGTCATCAGCGACCAATACTTCTACTGTCGTTGATTACTTTGGCCCTAATGGCCTTGGTTATATTCCTGCAGCCCCAAGTACACTTGGCGGCTGGACAGGTGGTAATGCCACTATGATAAACAATACCATTAACAATGGTTCATTTATGATGCTTCACAGGGACCATGGCAGCCAAACAGGATGGGGCGAACCCTCATACCATAATTCCGATATCGACGGCCTGCAAAATACAGACCTTATTTATGTGATGTCGATCAATTGCCTTACAGGCAAATATAATTGGTCAGGTGAGTGTTTTGCCGAAAAATTCCACCGGCACACTTATAATGGAGCAAATTCAGGAGCTCTTGGCATAACAGCAGCTTCTGAAACATCTTATTCATTCGTAAATGATACCTATGTATGGGGATTTATTGATAATATGTGGCCCGAATTCATGCCGGACTACGATACTGAATATCCCCAGGATTATGCTATGCCGGCCTTTGGTAATGCTTCAGGGAAATTTTTCCTCCAACAGTCAAACTGGCCGTACAATACAAGTAATAAACAGGTAACATATCACCTGTTCCACCATCATGGGGGAGCTTTTCTTACTATATTCAATGAAGAACCCATGCTTCTGACCATTATTCATGATGGGATGATCGTATTTGGCAATCCTGATTTTGAGATTACAGCTGATAATGGTTCATTGATATCGCTCTTCTATGATGGAGAGATCATTGCTACTGCTACAGGAACCGGATCACTTCAATCTATTCCTGTACCGGCCGTACCTTTGGGTGAAACTGTAATCCTTACAGTGACCAAACAGAATTATTTTCGCCATGAGGAGCCTCTGCCGGTAGAAGATCCCCTTACTGCAATGTTTGAAGCTGATATGACCTTAACCTGTGTCGGTGGGGAAATCAATTACACAGACCTGAGCGTGGGGGATCCTATTTCATGGCTCTGGACTTTTGAAGGGGGCGTTCCCGGCAGCTCGACAGATCAAAACCCGCAGGGAGTAGTTTATAACAGTTCCGGCGATTTTGATGTAACGCTGCAGGTTACCGCAGCCAATTCTACTGATACCTACACCCGTACGGATTATATTTCAGCGGTGACCGCCCTGGACGTAGTGGCAACTATCTATGCTTCAACTCTTGAGATTTGTGCTACTGAAGAAGTGATCTTCAATGTGGAGGTTGTAAATGGAGGCACAACTCCCGCTTATCAATGGAAGCAAAATGGTACCAACGTTGGTAATGGTACAGATACTTATGCAACTACAAGCCTTGCCGATGGCGACATTGTTGAATGTGAAGTTACCTCTTCATTCTCTTGTGCAACTCAGAATCCGGTGATGTCAAATGCAATAATGATAAGCGTCTTGCCTTCTTTCCCGGTAAGTGTTACCATTGAAACCGATACAACAGTCATTTGTGAAGGAACCACAGTGTTATTTAATACTTATCTTGAAAATGGTGGTAACGAACCGTTTTACCAGTGGAAAGTCAATGGTGTCGACACCGGGGCAAATCTACCGTCATTTGTAACCAGTGTGCTGGAGGAGGGAGATATCGTCACCTGTGAAGTAACCTCCGATCTATTCTGTGCGGTTAATAATCCTGCCCTGTCAAATGAGATCATCATGACAGTAGTTGAGGTACTCACTGCAGAAGTTAACATCGAAAGTTCAGCCGGAGAGATATGTGAGGGTGATGAAGTAACTTTTACTGCAATACCTGTCAATGGCGGGACAGAGCCTGCTTTCCAGTGGAAAGTCAATGGCGAAAACATCGGTGAGAACAACGATACTTTAACTACAACGGAACTTGCTGAAGGGGATGATGTATGTTGTGAGTTGACTTCCTCTTACGAATGCCTGGATAACAATCCGGTTACGTCAAATCATATCTTTATGACAGTAAATCCATATCCTGAGGAACTGGCAAAACCTTCCGGCCCGGACTATGTTGACTTACTTTCGACGCAAACAAGCAGCTATACCACTACCGCGGATACCACTTTGGCCTATAATTGGACCGTGAGCCCCGAAAATGCCTGGGAAGAACTTACTGTTAACATGCATAACCTGACTGTAACCTGGTCTCTTGCTTATATGGGGCAGGCAGTCATTAATGTATATGGTATTAATGATTGTGGCGATGGCCCCCTTTCTGAAGATAAGATAGTTACTATCGACAATACCACTCTTATCAGGGAAAATGGCAGCAGGATTGGATTATCCGTATTCCCGAACCCTAATAACGGAACCTTTACTCTTCAGCTTTCATCTGAGAGCAATGAAGTTGTAACGCTTAGCGTCAGAAGCATGGTTGGTGAATCCCTATTCAGCGAAGAACAAATCACTATTAATGGTGAATTTATTAAAACTATTGACCTGAGCAGTTATGCAGAAGGTATATACTTCTTGATTTTAGAAAATAACAATACCATTCTCACTGAGAAAATTGTTATTCAGAAATAAGTTAAACAAAAACTATTATTATGAAAAAGTTTCTATTAGTATTTTCGCTTGTTATAGCGACTGTTATTGTATTTGGCCAACAAGTTGACCGCAATAAGGTTATACTTGAGATCGGGACCGGCACCTGGTGCATGTATTGCCCGGGAGCTGCAATGGGTGCCGATGACCTGGTGGCCAACGGGCATCCGGTAGCTGTTATTGAATATCATAACGGAGATCCTTTTGCCAACACATATTCCAATGCCCGCAACTCCTATTACGGTATTAGCAGTTTCCCCACAGCAAAATTTGACGGGATCCTCACCGTAGAAGGAGGAAGCACTTCACAATCATTGTATAACACTTACCTGCCATATGTAAACCAGCGTGCAGCAGTACCATCATCATTTATTATTGATATATATGGTACACATGATGGAAGTAATTATGACATGACAGCTATTATTCAGAAGGTGGCGTCCTATACAGGCCCTGACCCGGTTTTCCACCTTGTCGTCACTGAATCAGATATCCCGTATAACTGGCAGGGACAATCAGAGCTTAACTTCGTTTGCCGCCAGATGATCCCGGATCAGTATGGTACTGTTGTCAGCTTCACTGAAAGCGACACCGTGATACTGGAGATGAGTTTCACTATGGGTGGCTGGGCTCCGGCACATGTAGAGTTTGTCGGGTTCCTTCAAAACAACAGCGGCAGGGAAATTCAACAGGGCACTAAATCCGCGCTTTTCTTCCTGCCACCGCCACCCCAGATCCCAAGCGTTGATTTCGAAGCAGATGCCACTCTGAGCTGTGCAGGCTACGAGGTGCAATTTACCGATCTCTCTTCTGAAAACCCAAGCAATTGGTTGTGGACCTTCCCGGGTGGAACACCTGAAACCTCAACGGAACAAAAT
>DAOVZP010000312.1 GCA_030635045.1 Bacteroidota bacterium
ACCTGTTTCGCAATAGCCAGGAACAAACCCATAATAACCAATCCTTCTGTAAAGCTCGTACCTGGCAACTTTTTGACAGGGGCTCTTGTTCCAGCCAAGATGGATGGTATTGCCGATAGCTTCTGCAGTAAACCCATCCGGTGCAGGCCCGATAACGGTTATAGCAACGGTTTTCAATGCAACAAGGTTAACAGGCTGCCCATCATCTTGTGCCTTGAAGTAGGTGTAATAAGGTTGTTTGCGCACATGATTGCATACAGTTGGCCATGTAAAGGTTGTTGTTACAGTGTCGGCACCAATTGCAGGATCAGGATACATCCAGGCCGGGCTATTTTCTACCTCAAATGGCCCGCCTGTGCCGCTAAGTTCAATAACATCACCGTCAGGATCCGTTGCCATCACATCGAAAATCAGGGTGTCTCCCGCTTCAACACATGTATCGCTGATGGAATGGATGACCGGAGGATGCTGGTCGGCGCAACCGATTATATTTATCTGCATATCACGTGTAATACTCCCTATCTTAATACCACTGCGATATTCTTCAATAAGGATCGCGATATTGAATTCTCCCTGAATTGGCGGCACAACCCATAGAACATCGCCGGTAACAGGGTTAATGCCGATGCTGTCGGTTGCAATCGGCAAAGTATATCCGGGTATAGGCAGCCCGTCTGCACCGCGGCAGCTGATCAGCTTATATGCCAGGCTGTCGCCATCAATGTCAAAAGCTCCCGGATTGTGGATGTATATCTGGTTTACGCATCCATTATCGATGGGAGGATTCAGTAATATGGGAGAATTATTCATCCCCATAAGCGGGTTGATGGTGAGGATGGTTTCAAGATATAAGGGAACATTTACTGAATTGGGAATATTCATCACACCAAAATTCCGGTTAGGATCTTCCAGGGATATCTTATAGGTGCCCTGTGACGAATAAGTGTGGCGAGCCTGGGTGGCTCCCATTTCCGGCACATAGGCATATACGTTACGGCTGATGTCGTTACCGTAATTTATCTTTTGTGTTCTTGGCAGTTCACTGCTGGAACCATCTCCCCAGGAGATCTCCAGAAATGGCCTGTCGGCAGGGGCAGAGGTACGCGTATAGGTGATGATGGTAATTTCATAGGTAAGGCCGGAAACATATTTGAATGTGATCTCTCCCGCCCGCTGATGCGTGGCAAAAGCAGAAGTTAAGCAGCTAAGCATTATCAATATCAGGACAATATGCTTTCTCATCATTGATCAATGTTGTTCAGGCCATCTCAAAATTAATAATAATCCTTAGAATAATGCACCTCCGGCATGAAACATTATTATAATTTGATGTAACTTTGTTTATTGGTTCAGTATTGTAGTAAGCTCGTATGTACATCCCCAACCCGGAAACAGAAAAAAAAGAGATCATCAATCGGTATCGCAACCTGCTCAGGGTTTGGTCGAAGCGGGAAAAGCCTGTCAATAAGAAACTGGTGCGTAAAGCATTTAACCTTGCCGTGGATGCGCATAAAGATATGCGCCGAAAGTCGGGTGAACCCTATATCTATCATCCCCTTGAAGTGGCCAGGATTGCAGCCGGTGAGATAGGCCTGGGTACAACATCCGTTATCTGCGCCCTTTTACATGATGTTGTTGAAGATTCTGAGTATACCCTGGCTGATATCCGGAGCTTATTTGGTGATACGGTAACCCGTATCATCGATGGGCTTACCAAGATAGAGGAGATATTTGAAAATCAGTCTTCTTCAATGCAGGCTGAGAACTTCAGAAAAATGATGCTTACCCTTTCCGTTGATGTCAGGGTGATCCTGATAAAGCTTGCCGACCGCCTCCATAATATGCGCACACTGGATGCCATGCCACGCAATAAGCAACTAAAAATTGCATCCGAGACCCTGTACATGTTCGCACCACTTGCCCATCGCCTGGGCCTTCATGCCATCAAAAGCGAACTTGAAGACCTTTCATTGAAATTTCTGGAACCTGAGATCTTCAATACGATATACAATAAGCTGGAAGAATCACGTCCGGAAAGAAAGCGCTTCATCAACAAGTTTATCTACCCGATCAAGAAAGATCTGGCAGGCAAAGGAATGGATTTCAGTATCCTGGGCAGGGAGAAATCAGTATTCTCCATCTGGGAGAAGATGAAGAATAAGGAGATCCCTTTCGAGGATGTTTTCGATCTCTTTGCCATCCGGGTTATTATTAACACACCCCCCGAGCACGAAAAGGAGCAATGCTGGCGCGTATATTCAGTGATCACAGATTTTTACAGGCCTAACCAGCAAAGGTTGCGTGATTGGATATCGCTGCCCAGGGCTAACGGCTATGAAGCATTGCATACAACGGTGATGAGCCGTACCGGTAAATGGGTTGAGGTGCAGATCAGGACCACACGAATGGATGAGATAGCGGAAAAAGGATATGCTGCACATTGGAAATATAAGGATGGGATTGACCGGGAAACCGGTCTCGATGAATGGCTGAGCAAGATCAGGGAGATGTTGCAAAGTGAAGATTCTGATGCCCTTGATTTTGTCGATGATTTTAAACTGAACCTTTTCTCTGAGGAGATCTTCGTGTATACACCACAGGGTGACCTCAAAAATCTTCCTGCCGGATCAACAGTACTCGATTTTGCCTACAATATACACTCGCAGATCGGGAACCAGGCAATAGGTGCCAAGGTGAACCACGACCTGGTGCCCCTTAGCCATACACTGGTAAGCGGTGACCAGGTAGAAGTGATAGTTTCACAAAAACAGGTGCCCCACGAAAACTGGCTGGATTTTGTGGTCACCGCCCGTGCAAAACACCGCATCAAGAAAGCACTGAAGGATGAATACCGAAAATACGCCGACGAAGGGAAACAAATGCTTGAAAACTTATTTGAGCAGCAAAAGGTGGAATTCTCTGAAGGCGTTGCCGCACGTTTTATGGAATACCTGGAATATCAATCCATTAACAAAATGTATTACGATTTTGTTAATGGAAATATCACTCTCCCAAAGGTAAAGGCATTCACACAGCTGTCGGATAAAGGAAGCTGGTTACGGTTTATAAGCCGTCCCTTTTCCAGGTCTAAGAATAATATATCGGTCAGTACCGACCTGATCGAGACGATGATGCAAAAGCCTGA